>QHNF01000127.1 GCA_003218345.1 Verrucomicrobiota bacterium
CGTTCGGGAACACTCACTTACGAGGCAGTGTGGCAATTGACTTCGCGCGGATACGGCCAATCAACGTGTATCGGCATCGGTGGCGATCCGATTCATGGCTTGTCGCATCTCGATGCGCTGAAGCTTTTCAATGAAGATCCCGGAACAAGAGCAATGATATTAATCGGGGAAATCGGCGGCGCGGCGGAGGAAGAAGCAGCCGAATGGATCAAAAACAATTGCAAAAAGCCGGTCGCAGCATTCATCGCTGGAATGACCGCGCCGCCTGGACGGAGGATGGGCCACGCCGGCGCGATTGTTTCCGGAGGAATGGGGACAGCAGCAGGAAAAATCGCTGCGCTCAAAGCTGCTGGAGTCGCGATCGCTGACACGCCCGCCACAATGGCCGATACTTTGATTGCGCAAATGAAAGCGCGATCCTAAGTGGCCATTTCTTTGTTCGAAATGGCGTGCGATTTGTTATGGGATAGCCGAATCGATTAGGTTAACCAATTACATCGCCTATGAACACGCTCGCCATTATCGCTATCACTTGGATCGGGAAGGAATACCGGTTCTTCGGCCTGGATTGGAGTTATCTCATGGTCCTTGGCTTCATTGGGAATGCTCTTTTTTCGATGCGTTTCCTGGTTCAATGGATTGCCTCGGAACGGCAGGGCGAAAGCGTGATTCCGGTATCGTTCTGGTACTGGAGCATTGCCGGAAGCGCCCTCATGTGTATTTACTTTGTCTTCCGGCGCGATCCGGTTGGCATCCTCGCGTATCTGCCGAACTCGATGATTTACATTCGCAATTTGATGCTGATCCGAAAGCGCAAATTCGCTTTCACCGCCGCGGCGCCCTCGCAAAAACCACGCGAAGCGGGCTAACGAGACGGAGGTTCAGCCACCGTCGGCGGGAGCGAGCTTTCGCAACATTGACAATGTGTTTCATAAATTCCAACAGGTCATCGCACCCTTAAAGAAGAAGATACAAGCTGCAGCGATTGCTTAGGCTCCATTGGTGGGTTCGATACCGCATCACCTCAGCATCACTTTGAGTCTGGTAACTAAGGATTCAATGATTCGATCATCGTCACTAGACCACGAGATGGACGAACCAGTGTGTTTGTGGAACTGACCCACCCGCATTTCGTACGCCCTGCGAGCAATCGGATACCGACCAATCGTGCGACCGATAATTGAGATCCGCTCGAGAGCATCTTGCTCCCGTGCATCCATATTAATGCCGACAGCTCGGCACAAAGGCACGAGCCGATGTCCCTCATTCTGAACAATAGGAATGTATTTCCCGTCACGTGCGAGCTGATGTCCCTGTTTAAGCCAGATCGCTTTTACAAGGCACTCGATTCCGAAAGCAGCCAGCATTAGCTCTGTCCAAATTGTGAGCAGCTCAATGGGTGCTTTGCCGGTGCCGTAGCCTCGCGCGAACACGAGCGTGCTCGCGCGCGAGAATTGTACTCCCGGCAAATAACGAGAACGAGATCAGCCACCGCTGGCGAGAGCGAGCGGGGGTCTGCAATGAAGGTGTTGTCATAAAGTGAGACGAGGCAGAACGTCGGCCAGCGGTAGGCGGCATCGCATGTCAGGCCGTTCACGTCGTCGGCTCATACAGCTAGGAATCGTACGACCCGACAGTTAACTGTGAGTGGGCGAGAGATGTATTTTCGATTTTACGCACGGCAAAAAGTGATCAAGGAACATCGCTGTACGCGGCTTCGTCCAGCCCGGCCTAAAGGCGTCCAAATACGCAAAGATGCGAGTTGCGTGATCGAGCGAGAGTTTCGGAAGCCCTGATGCGCGTGAGCCGAGATCCGCTCGAAACGCGTTGTATTGAGCAAAGCATTCCTTTTTTCGCACGGCAATTTCGTCCGCAAAGATATCCGGAAACAGAATCAACTTATCATCGTTCCAGTCCCCGAATACGTCTTTACTGTCGCTGTGACTAGTGATCGCATCGATAATCTCCGCGGCCTGTTTCTTCGAAAGGTTTTTGGGAACAGATCGTCCAAAATAGCTTAGTAGCGCTAATTGTTTCGCGGATGCCGGCGCATTGTCATGCGCCGAGAACAAAGCGCTTACTTGTGCCTTGGTTGTGAGTTCATCGAAAGGCAAACCTGCCGCGTTGAGTGCCTCCTTTTGGGCCGTTGTGGCTAATGCGCGCTTAGAAACCTCCAACGTTGACAGCTGCTTCCATTCGGACATTCCCTCGCACCAATAATAATCATCCATCAGCAGGGTTCCATCGCGCAGTCCGTTCAAGATATCGCGTTCGTCGCCGAATTCTGCAATCGCTTCCCTGCAGCGCGAAACATGTATGATCGGGATAAGAGCACGGACAGCCTTCCATTCGGAGAGTTCTTTGTGCCAAGCCCAGTCGTCGAGCGAAACGGTTCCGGCATGGACTGCCTCGCGCAATTCTTTCTTCGTGAAAGGCCCGGTTACTTCGCCGTTCTTGGAAATGTAAATTGCGTATTTCAAACGTTCTGCACTTGCCTACGGACTCGCCGGCATTGGGTCGCCGGTGGCGCATTTGTCTGTTCTTCGGTGGGATAATCCGCCGTCTCCGGATTTCAGCTGCATGGTACCAACATGTTAAGTGGTCTAACTATATTCGGCAGGAAAATCCCGCCTTTAACTACGGGTTTGTCCGCCCTAATCCGATTCCCCTTCGGAGGTGCCGATTACAAAGGTGCCGGACACGGCCGCAACGTTAGCCGTTCAGGTGAGCTAAGACAAGCTGCTCCGAGAGTGGCTGCTTCGCGGATCTCAACGAGACGGTAAACGCGTTTCAGCCGCCGTCGATTCGCCGGCAGGCAAATTAGCCGCTTTCCAATCCATTGCCATGCGAATCCGTGCACGGCCGCTTGGATGATCGAAAAATATGAATTCCTCCAATGGTGTCGGATCGAGTTTTCGGTAAGTGCCGAGTTTTAGCGCCACTTTTGCCATGCCATCGGGCTCCCGAGAAGCATTGAGTCCGAAAACGTCAGCTTCTCGTTCGGTCACGCGTACCACCGTGTTAAGAAACGGAATGGCGATGAAGAGCAGCGTACCAAAAATTAAGCCGAGCAACGGAAGACCAGCCGGATCGGCAATGCCGCGAACGGCCCATTTTTCTCCCCACCTCTTCACCGCGGCGTCGAAGAGAATCCGAGTAAGCGCGAACCCTATGAGAATAAAAATTCCAAAATAAGTCAGCAGTTTCGCGCAGTGATTGAGCACGTAATGACCCATCTCATGCGCCATTACCATGCGAATTTCCGGGAGCGTGCATTGCTTGAGCAGATTGTCATTGAGCGCAATGCGTGTCGTGCCGAGAAATCCTGAGACGTTTGCGCTTACGCGCGTGGTCTGACGCGAAGCATCTACTTCTAAGATCTGTCTCACCGGAATTTGATTGGCCCGGGCCATGACGAGAATCGGATCTCTAATTTCCGGGTTCGTTATCGGCTTGTAGGTGTTGAACAGGGGCTCGATGTAAACTGGCGCGATAAAGAGAAGCGCGGCCGAAAAGATAATCATCACGGCAGTTCCCCAGACCCACCATGTCCGCGGAGCATGCCGGAACACTGTGTAGAGAACAATCAACAGTAACACGCCGCCGATGAGTGCCAGCCCGAGGCCGATTAATTGTTCGCGAAACCATTGTGGGAGACTTTGGGTCGCCAGGCCGTATTGATGTTCACGGTAAAAACGCTCATACACAGCCAATGGAAAGCTCAGCGCAGCCACGAGGAGAAAATAGGGAACAGCATAGAGGAGCACTTGTAGAGGAAGCTGGCAGCTTCCCCGACAGCCATGACAAATGCGTTCGGCGAAATCGCGCAGGCGCGCCGAGATCCGCGACGCCAGCAGAAAAATCGAGATTCCAACAGCCAGAAGAAAATTCCAGAGGATCAGCCAATAACCGCCCTCGAAGTATGCATCCGATTTCTTGCGTGTATCGGCGGGAACAGTAGCTAACCACGCCTGCGTTGCGGCAGCCGGATCGAATGACTCCGCAGTTTTTGTTACTCCTGTCCAGGGAATTGGCGTCGAAATCTGCGGATGTGCTGCGGTTGAGATTCCAAAGAGGAGAGAACCAGCCAGCGAGCAGAAAATCACTCGGTTTGTCATGCACGATCGATAAGGAAGGCGTCCCTTGCGGTTAGGCTTGTTCGAGACGTGGAACACATTAGGCTGGACTACCAAATTCGGCCGATGGAACATCGACGCATGAAAAGGCTTGCATTCTTGCTTTGCTCATTTGTCATGGGAATGAGCGCCATCCTTAATTTAAGCGCCGAGACCCCGTCGGCGGATGCGGAACGTTACGGACCATATCCCACCAATTACAAAGAGATCGTCATGAAATGGCTCGACACACAATTAATCGATGCGGGGAGCGCGCGCATTGAATGGAATGGCGATCCTAAACCGGCGGATCTGGGGACAAAAGGCGAACATCTCTACGGATATCTAGTTAATTTTAAAGTGAACGCTCGAAATCGCTTCGGCGCTTACACGGGCATGCAAAGCCATGGCGCATTGATTCGTAATGGCGAAGTGATTAAGGGCTTGGGTTTCGGTTATTAAACTAACGACGGAATTTAATATGAAGGAAATGAAAGTGAATCCTCAATCGAAATCATCCGGGCAGGTTCTGGTCATCGTAATCATCGTTCTCGCGTTGATCGGCGCCGGCTTTTGGTGGCTGTTTTCAAACAAGGAGGCAATGGCAAAGGAGGGCCGGGCATTTGGCAGGGAAGCCGTCCAGCGCATCGCCGTGCAGCACGACCTGAATTTTTTCGCATCACACCTGAGCCCGGAGGCGCGCCTGCAATTTCCGCCGTCGGCACAACAGGATTTCATTGGCCGAATACAGAAGCTTGGAACGCCCGCGGGCTCTGTCGATGTGCAAGGGGATATTACGTTCCAGTCACAATTTTTTGAGCCGCGGGGCAACTTCCATGCGCGCATAAATTATCCCGCGAGAGGCGCTGAGATCAACGTTGCCATTTCGCATCCGGTTGGGCGATGGCAAATTGACGACGTGGCATTCGCGCCGGACCAAGAGCGATAGCTGTAATTGTGAGCGCCGCATTTCTCCGCGTATCTGCTTAGCAGTGCTGTAGCCGCCTCGCTTTGTCGAGGCGCTCAGTGCGTCGCGATCCGCACGGCGACACAGCGCCGTGGCTACAATCCCATGCATCTTGCCGGCTTAGCTCAATAATCGCTCAAGCGAGTCCACGCAGATTTGCGACCAGCTTTCCAGCGATTCGCGACGCGACACCAACTCTTCTTTTGTTAGAAACGTTAGGCCTGTAATCATTGCCTCACGTTTTTCAATCTTTGGGGCTGCGAGTTTGAAAATGTGCACAATACCCAAATGCACGCGGCCAACATCTGTCGTGTCATCGTTCAAGAGCGCAACAATCCGATCCTCGAATGGGATCTCCTCGTTTACTTCACGTTCGACTCCGGCGCGATAAGCCTGCTCATCTGTCGTGTGCCAAAGGAATTTGTCTTTCTCTTCACTCATGTGGCCGCCGATTCCGATTGACCCTTTTGCCACCAGCCGCTGCTCACCAGCTTTTTTGCCGCGGACATAACGGAGCACTCTGTTTTCGAAGACAATTAGTGCGTAAGGAATGATTTGTTTATAAGCGGGATTCTGCTCGGCCTGATCGCGTGGAAGAAAGAGATTGTTCCCCCGCAAGAGAATCGCGCTTAGATATTTTTCCGGCTCAAAGTTAAGTCCCTGAAAGCTGCCAAGCTCATCAAACAAACTGCGTTTGATGACGAGAACGCTTTCGTTAGGCGCGTTCATCGTGTGCAGGCGCTGTAGCTGTAGGGAACGCTGTTAGCGTCCCGTGTTTGTGCGCTTGGGAAG
>QHNF01000128.1:0-6517 GCA_003218345.1 Verrucomicrobiota bacterium
CATGCGACGCAACAATGGATGGTTTAGATCGGATGCTTCCAGCCAGGAAATGTCCGTTGTGATTCCAAACAGATGTTCAAGCATAGGCAACGCGCCGCCCACCAGAGTGGCCGTCAGAATTCCATTGCCGACAGCGAGGGCGCTCTGCACCCCAATCATTCCCCAGTCATTGGCCGTCGGAAAAAACCAATTGATCGGTCCAATCAAACCAAACGTTAGCGACAGCAGCCAGATGGCGAGTCCAACTCCAAAGCCTGCACGGATCAATTGGCCGCGCCGTCGCACCTGCAATGTGAGAGAGACCGCGGTGAAGCCACTGATCAAGCTTGTAACCAGAAGGGGCGCGTCAATCGGGCCGAACAATATGCTACCCCAAAGGCTGACAAAAAATGCAGCGTAGAGTCCGTGGTGGCGTCCCAGCAAAACGCTCAGTACAAGCGGCGCAAACGCATAGGGCGTGATCAATCCGCCCATTTCTGGTTTCAAAAATCGGTAGTTGCCGCTGTTGCAAATCACCAGCAAGAGCTTGGTGACCGTTAGTTGAACCAAAATAACTCCAAAGATGAGAAGGATACGAGAGCTGCGCGAAAAGCTTTTTGGCTGATTGATCCAGAGTTGTGTTATGGCGGTCGCCAAAACCAGTAGGGCAATCACAAAATTCTTGGTGGGCTCCGGCTGTTGACCGCTAAACACAAGAATTGCCAAACCACCAACGAACGCCGCAAAGATCAGGAGCTTTGCATACGGCGCGTACTCCAAATGGCGCACCAATTCGCTTTGCGGCCGTCGACGCCGGACCTTTCGCGAGGCGAGGCCGCGCCTGATGAGTCGTGTGCGCTTACGAAAATTGAACATGTCGATCTTTTACTTGCGTGATGTCGGTGCGGGAGAGCGGTGCTGCTGGTAGGCTCCAATAATGGCGCGCACCAGTTCATGCCGCACAACGTCGCGCTCGGTAAAATATATGGTGGCGATTCCGGACACAGTTTTCAATGCCTGTAATGCTTCGACGACTCCGGAGCGTTTGTTTGCCGGCAAGTCAATCTGGGTGACATCGCCGGTTACCACGCACTTGGAATTCAAGCCGATCCGCGTTAGCAACATGAACATCTGCTCGGTAGTAGTGTTTTGGGCTTCATCGAGGATGACAAAGGCATTGTTCAAAGTGCGCCCGCGCATATATGCCAGCGGAGCCACTTCAATGGTCTGCCGCGCAATCGCCCGCTCCATTTCCTCCGGCTCCATCATGTCGCGCAACGCGTCGTAGAGCGGACGCAGATACGGCGTAATCTTTTGTTCGAGGTCGCCCGGGAGAAAACCGAGCGCTTCGCCAGCTTCTACGGCGGGTCGCGTCAGAATAATACGTGCGACTTGCTCTTTTTTAAGCGCCGCGACCGCCATTGCGACCGCGAGATAAGTCTTGCCCGTGCCGGCTGGGCCAATTCCAAAAACAATGTCGTACTTTTGAATTGCATCAACGTATGCCCGTTGGTTTGCGCTTCGCGCCACAATCGGGGGCTTGCGCGACGACGTTGTGATTTTCGTCGAAACAAGGTCGCCTAGACTTTCATCGCGTTCCTCCGTCACTGCCTTGAGGGCATAATTAAATTCGTGTCTTTGAATATCCAAGCCTTTCTGGCGAGCTTCCTTAAGTTGCTCAAAGACGTGCTGTGCTTTATCGACCCGACTTGGATCTCCCTCTAATTTGACCCAGCCTTCGCGTGTGGTCACTTTCACTCCAAGAGAGTCCTCGAGGTCCTTCAAAAGTCTAAGATCGTTGGCGTAGAGTGATTGCAAGACACGCGGGCTCTCAAACTGTAAGGTGCGGGTTTCGGTCATCGTTCTAGGCACGCCATTGGCATCTGAGCCGATGCGAGATGCGGTGGAAGCGCATGCCATGCCGACTGCAAAATCAACATCTTTCGCTATCGGAAACCATATACGAGCGCCCAATGTGTCCGTTCCTCGGGGGATTCCTCGACGCTGACTATGATGAAATAGCTACCGGTAGTTTTTGGGGTAACGTGCGCAGCCGCGAAGTGACCTTTCTCCCATCCGTCGGGATCTTCCGCAAGTTTTCCATCTGAATCATAAATGTGAACGGAAACCTTTGCGCGGTCGACCTCCGTTCCTAACCAGAACCAGTATTCGTTACCCTTGAACAATTGCTGCCGCACCGCTTTTTTTTGTCCAGACGCGAGATCGCCTCCCCAGTAATCCTCACGTACTTGAAATCCTTCTTTCACGTAAGGTTCGGCTGCCTGGAGAGCAAACGACTGTGCGTCGTCCACCGACGCGGAAACCACGGGCTGAAGCATCACGACGGCTGCAAGCAGACCGCCTCCGCGGAAAAAAGCTTTCGCAAACCCGTTCATCGAAATTTTTTAATCTCTCGTAACGATGCCGTGACCGAGCCGCGTGGTGATCTCATTGACCTTCTTTACTGATTCGGCAGGGATGCGCCCGTTACCAACGTCGATCAGAGGCTTCACCTCGATAAGAGCGTCTTCAATTTGACGGATGATTGGAAGCTTAAACTCCGGCATCGCCTGCAGCCTGGTCTGAAAATAAGAAAGGAGATCGGGCTGATGCAGTAGCTCGGCGCCGTCCGGAGAAAAATGCTCTTTCACTACTGACGTCAATACTTCCGTGCCACGCAGCCACCCGCCCAGGCTGACAAGCTGCGACAGTTTCTCATCGTGCACCTCGTTCATTGCCTGTTGCACGCTGTTTTGAGTACGATCCAGTTCCTGGCGGACGCCTTCCCAGTTGCGCTTGTCCGCTGCCTCGATGATCGCTTTCGCGTGTGGCGTGATTGAATTCCCAACGCCAATCCCCTTCGCCAGCGCCAGGACGCGCTGGCCAATCTCCTTTACCGTCGGTGCGTCTTCTGCTTGCACCGCGACAAAACCATCGGCAATCACCGTCCCCAGCAAGAGGGCGATACGCGGCCGCTCGGTAAAAGTCGTTCCCTTATCGGTCCGAACGTGTGCCTTCCAGTTGACCGCACCTAGTTTGTTTAGCGCGCCGAAAATTTCATTCGGTAACGGAACGACAACATCTTCCACTGTCTTGGATAATTCTTTAATATCGATACGCTGTGGGGCTTGGGCGGCATGTGCGCGTAGAGTAAGGCCACACAACAGAATTACACTCAACTTCAGATGTCTCGTAAACGGAATCATTGGCAGCTTCGATTGTTGATTTTGGATTCTTATCCAGGATTAATGGAGCAAACCTTAAGCAGAACCCCTGCCGTACACAAATCGCTGATCATAACATTTTGATTTACCTCAATCGAACCACTTGGTCGCCTCGGCGGCATCGCTGCTTACATTTCTCATGAACCTAACCCGCCTGGAGCATATTCTTGACCGTGCATCTTCCAGGCAGATCACGGTAATCGGCGATCTGATGCTCGA
Organism: Verrucomicrobiota bacterium; assembly: GCA_003218345.1. Lineage (GTDB taxonomy): Bacteria > Verrucomicrobiota > Verrucomicrobiia > Chthoniobacterales > UBA10450 > Udaeobacter. Next base: position 3,423 of record QHNF01000128.1, read on the forward strand.
TGAATTTGTCTGGGGAAAGGTCGGCCGCATCTCTCCTGAGGCGCCAGTCCCGGTGGTAGAGGTGACTGGAGAATCATTCTATCCAGGAGGCGCTGCTAACGTTGCACGCAACTTGCGCGAGTTCGTGGATCGCGTCGAGATCATCGGTTTGTTCGGCAAAGATCGCAGCGGCCAGCAGCTCCGGAAATTATTGGCCGAACAAAAGATCGACATTTCCAATGCTGTTGAAGAGGACTCTTTTCGCACGATCGTCAAAACCCGCATCATCGCGCGCAATCAACAAGTTGTCCGCGTCGATCGCGAACAGTTTACCGGTCCATCAGCGCGCCAAATCCGAGAAGTCGTAGCCGCGGTTCAAAAGAATATTCCAGAGATCGACGCAATTATTTTCGAAGACTACGGCAAAGGCTTTTTGACAACTGAATTGGTTTCGCAAATCGCAAACGATGCGCGCTCGGCCGGTAAGATCGTCGCGGCCGATCCCAATCCCCGGCGTACTGTCGAGTGGCGTGGTCTCACAGTGATCAAGCCCAACCGCACCGAAGCTTTCCTGGCTGCCGGGATTCCCGGCCACGACACGGATATTGTTCCGTCGCAAGATATGGATCTGAAGCGTGCGGGCGAAGCGCTGCTAAAGAAATGGGAAACAAAATATGTCCTCGTCACGCTCGGCGAACACGGCATGATGCTTTTCCAAGAGCAAGAAACGCCCCATTATATTCCCACGAAGGCAAAGGAGGTTTTCGATGTCTCAGGCGCGGGCGACACCGCCATCGCCCTGTTCACTCTTGGTCTCGCGTGCGGGGCAACTCCGACTGAAGCCGCGGAAATCGCTAACCACGCGAGCGCCGTGGTGGTCAGCAAGCTTGGAACAGCAACGGTGACGCGCGATGAACTGATCGCTAATTTTCGGGAGGATTCCGAGGGTGGATAACGAATCGGCGGCAGCCGTCTTTGTTGATCGCGACGGCACCATCATACAGGATGCTGATTATCTTTCGGACCCGAAACAGGTGAAGATTTTCCCAGGCGTCCCCGAAGCATTGCGGCGTCTGAAATCGAAGCGCTTCAAACTCATTATTATTACGAACCAGAGCGGTATCGGTCGCGGTCTCTTTACCGTTGACCAATATCGCGCTGTCGAAGAGGAGGTCTTGCGGCAGCTTGGAGATGGTTTGATCGATGCAACCTATTTTTGCCCCGACGTGCCGGGTCAACTTTCCAAATACCGCAAGCCATCGCCGGGAATGATCTTCGAGGCGCAGCGGGAACACCAAATCTATCTTGCGCGCTCATTTTTTGTTGGTGACAAAGAGATCGACGCCGAATGCGGTCGCAATGCCAATCCGTGTTCAAACTGGATTTGACCGCGATACCTCCGGGAGCATCGCGGATTGGGTTGCCGCAGACGTGCCCGCAGCCGTAGAGATTATCTTGAACAAAACCTCATGATAGCAGTGTCATCTTGAACTGAGTGAGGGACCTCGCATTGGCTTTCACGGCACCCTAATAATGCAAGATGTGATGACATCATTCTCATTCTGCGGGAGGTTCGTTCGCTCTGCTCAGAATGACACGCTTATTCATTTTTGAGGTAATTAAAACACGCTCGCATGAGTAAAGCCGTTGGAATCATACCGGTCCGATGGAATTCCACACGATTTCCGGGAAAACCGTTGTATCACATTGCTGGAAAACCGCTTTTGCAACATGTCTGGGAACGCTGCCTCCACGCTAAGAACCTGCATTCCGTGATCATTGCCACCGATGATATGCGCATCGCATCTGCCGCTTTTGATTGGGGCGCAGACGTCGCTTTGACTTCACCAAAACACCGCAGTGGCACCGATCGGGTCGCTGAAGTCGCAAAGAAAGCAAAGCAATTCACGTACGTGATCAATATCCAAGGGGACGAGCCGCTGGTCGACCCACGGTTAATCGATAAGATTATCGAAAAACTGCGTTCGGATCACAAGACTGATATCGTGACTGCGGCGCACCCCTTCGGGGACGTTGTGGAAGCCTTTTCGCCGCACCAGGTGAAGGTTGTTGTCGATCTTTTCGACAACGCTCTTTATTTCTCTCGCGCGCCGATTCCAGCCGTCGAGCAAAGTCGACGGCTCGGAAGCCGTCGTTCCCTGGTTCTCCGACATCAAGGCATTTACGGGTTCCGACGTAACGCGTTGCTGCAGTTTGTTAAATGGAAACCGACACCGTTAGAGCGTGCAGAATCGCTCGAGCAATTGCGCGCTTTAGAAAATGGTGTAAGGGTTCATGTGCTCATCACGGCGACAGGATCACCCGGCGTGGACACGCCCAAAGACGCAAAGGTGCTGGAGCAAAAGCTAGCTCGCCCAAAACGGAGGAGCGTCTCGTGAAATACATTTTTATAACCGGCGGCGTCGTTAGTTCCTTAGGCAAAGGACTAACCGCCGCCTCGCTTGGCACGCTGCTTGAAGCACGCGGTCTGCGCGTCGTTTTTCAGAAGTTCGATCCGTATCTCAATGTCGATCCTGGAACGATGAATCCGTTCCAGCATGGCGAAGTCTATGTCTTGAACGATGGCGCGGAGACCGATCTCGATCTTGGCCATTACGAGCGCTTCACTAACTGCGTCCTTTCGCGGCACAACAACCTTACCAGCGGCCAGGTGTACGAGAGCGTCATTTTGAAGGAACGCCGCGGCGATTATTTAGGGAAAACCGTGCAGGTAATTCCGCACGTCACCGACGTGATCAAAGAGCGCATCCGGGAAATTTCGGACGAAAGCAAATATGACATCGTCATCACTGAAATTGGTGGCACGACTGGGGATATCGAGGGGCTGCCGTTTCTCGAAGCTATCCGGCAGTTCATCCTCGAAGCCGGCACGCAAAATGTGCTGAATATGCACGTCACGCTCGTGCCGTACATCAAAGCGGCGGGCGAAATGAAAACGAAACCGACTCAGCAAAGTGTCGCTAAGTTGCGCGAGATCGGTTTGCAGCCGCAGGTGTTGATTTGCCGCACCGAGCGCCCGCTCGATCTCGACCTGCGCCGGAAGCTGTCGATGTTCTGCAGCGTGGCAGAAAAAGCGGTGATCGAAGAGCGGGACG
>QHNF01000128.1:6585-13029 GCA_003218345.1 Verrucomicrobiota bacterium
GGATCTCGCGAGTTGGAAAAATTTTGTAAGGCGCGTCATCAGCCCGAAGAAGCGGGTCAAGATCGCCGTGGTCGGCAAATACATCGACCTGCGCGACGCCTACAAGAGCATATACGAATCGCTCACGCATGCGGCCGCGAGCGAAGACTGCGGGATCGATCTCGAGCTTATCGACGCTGAATTGCTGGAGCAGGGAGTCGATGGCCGGTTGAAGGAGGTTGCCGGCGTTTTGATTCCAGGTGGCTTTGGCGTTCGCGGTGTAGAAGGAAAAATCAATGCTGCACGTTTCGCGCGCGAGCATAAGGTTCCATATCTCGGTCTTTGTCTCGGCATGCAGGTGGCGACGATTGAATTCGCCAGAAACGTCTGCGGGATAACAAATGCAAACAGCACCGAGTTCGACAAGAATGCAGCGGAACCGGTCATTTCGCTGCTCGAAGAGCAACGCGGCGTTCGCAACAAGGGCGGGAGCATGCGGCTTGGTACGTGGCCAACGAAGATCGTGCACGGCACACTAGCGGAAAAAATTTACGCGCGTGATGAAGTAACGGAGCGACAGGCCGAGAAAGGCTTCACTATCTCGGGAACGTCACCTGACTGCTTGCTCGCCGAGCTGATCGAGTTGCGCGGCCATCCGTACTTTCTCGCCTGCCAGTATCACCCAGAGTTTCAAAGCAAGCCGAACAAACCGCATCCACTTTTCAAAGGCTTCATTCAGGCGTGTCTCGCACAGCAATCAAAGAATGCGCCGCACGGCGAAGCCGATCCATTATCGCCGCGCCGAGTCCACGATCAGGAACTCGCTCTACAACGATAAGATCGATATCTTCTACAGCGTCGAGCTCCCGCAAGTAGCGAAAAAGATTTGCGGCCGATTCGCGCAGATCATGTTTGTCGCTGAGCTGACGAATCGCGACAAACTTCAAGGAGCGGCGGTCTCTAGTCCGCGGCACGTCAAACTCGGTCGCTGGGAAGCCGCTCCTTGAAGATTTCCATGCAAGCAACGCGACACGCTCATTCCGCTTCGGGTAAAATGAATCCGCGTCATCGATCAAACACAACGGAGTCTTTGGCGCGTAATGCGTCGGCAATTGTCCCGGCGCAGAAATTTTCCCGGGTCCGCCGATCGCGATCTTACCAAAGATAGACAACTCTTCTTCGGTAATCGGTCCGCGGCGCACGATGTGGATCTTGCCATCGCGCACGGCAACAATGGTCGATTCAATTCCGTGCAGAGTCGGTCCGGCATCGACGATCATCGGGATCCGTCCGCCGAGCTCATCGAGAACATGCCGCGCCGTCGTCGGGCTGATACGACCAAATCGATTTGCGCTTGGCGCGGCCAACGGTTTTCGAAGTCCGCGAATGATTTTTGAGAAGGCTGGATGCGAGCTCATTCGCACTGCAACTGTGTCTAATCCTGCGGTCACGATATCGGGAACGATTGATTCTCTTGGAACAACGATTGTGAATGGTCCCGGCCAAAACCGGTCGACTAGTTTCTCAATCAGTTGTCGATCTTCGTCGGGTATTTTAGCGACGCGATCAAGCCAATCCCTGTCCGGCAAGTGGACAATGAGCGGATCAAATCGCGGCCGCTCCTTCGCTTTAAAGATTTTCGCGACGGCGACAGGATTGAGCGCATCGGCGGCGAGCCCATAAACTGTTTCGGTGGGAAGCGAAACGATTTCGCCTCGTCTTAGCAGTTCAACCGCCGCAGCGCGGTCGGTTGAAATCTCGGTTTTCACTTTGGCAGTTTCGCGGCAAGCACCTTCTCGGTTTGCGTCGCACGGAAAGCCTCCAATCTCTGCCGGATCTTATCGTCGGACGTAGCCAGGATCGCAGTCGCGAGCAATGCCGCGTTTTTTGCGCCCGCCTCGCCGATCGCCAGTGTCCCGACTGGAATGCCTCCAGGCATTTGCACGGTAGATAAGAGCGAATCGAGTCCCTGGAGCGCCTTCGATTGAATCGGTACCCCAAGCACGGGCAACCAGGTATAAGCAGCGATGACTCCTGCCAGATGCGCGGCGCCGCCCGCGCCCGCAATGATTACTCGAACGCCACGCTGAGCCGCATTGCGCGCGAACTCCGCGGTCGCGTCGGGAGTGCGATGAGCAGAGAGCACATGACACTCGTTAGGCACCCCAAGTCCATCGAGCGTTTCAACCGCGTGGCGCATGGTCTCCCAATCCGATTTGCTGCCCATGATAATAGCGACAAGAGATTTCGATTGAGGCATATGACGTGAACAGGACGCTAACAGCTTCTCCTGCATAATTCTAGCGCCCAAGAAGCGTCCAGGCTCGCGAACCCTTTCGGAGTACTCAGCGCTCCCCGGCCAACTTGGAAATCATCGTTCCTCGTTGATATTGTTTCGTGAATCGAACGGACAAATCGATCGTCCTCATTGGTATGATGGGAACGGGGAAATCTCTTGTCGGGAAAGTACTCGCGGAGAAAACAGGTTTTGCCCGGTTCGATACGGACGAAATGATTTCGTCGAAGTTGAAGATGCGCATCGAGGAAATTTTTTCGACGCATGGCGAAGAATATTTTCGCAACCTGGAAACGGAAACGCTGCGTTCATTATCCCAAGACGGCCCGGCAATCGTGGTTACCGGGGGCGGCATCGTCTTGCGCACAGAAAACGTCGGACTGTTAAAGCAAATGGGCACAATCGTCTGGCTCGATGCTGATGAGGCAACGTTACGCGCGCGCATTTATCGCTTGTCGGATCGACCGCTATTGCGGACAGCCAACTCCGCAGCGTCACTCTCGGAATTGCAGCAAACTCGCGGCCCGCTTTACACCAAGGCAGCCGACCTGCGCGTGAACGTTTCCCAGAAAAATCCGGAAGAGATCACTGACTTGATCCTGAAGAGTATTCAGAATTTACCTATTGGAGGATAATGTGAGGTCTGACATCGAAAGGGAATCGAAGCGAACCTCGGCTCTAGAATTGAAAAGCGATCTCGTCGCGTTTGCGCGTGAGCTTGGATTCGATTCGTGCCGCATTGCAACTTGCGCTCCCCCACCCCATACAGCCGAATTTCGCAATTGGCTGCGAGAAGGCGCGGCTGGCGAAATGAGTTACATGGGGCGCGGCGAAGAAAAACGCGGCGACCCGCAGGAGGTTTTGCGTGGCGCAAAGTCGATTGTGGTTTTGGCGCTGAATTATTTTCACCGAGAAGAAACTCGGCGGCCGATGCAGGCAGCCACAGGAAAGATTGCGCGGTATGCGTGGGGTGACGATTACCATGACGTGGTCGCGGCCAAGCTCGACAAAATCGACAAGTTCCTTCGCGACTTTGGTGGACAGCAGAAATGTTATGTCGATACTGGGCCAATCTTGGAACGTGATCATGCCGCGCGAGCGGGGATTGGCTGGCACGGCAAGAGCACGATGCTGATCGATCGGCGCTTGGGTACCTGGTTTTTTCTCGGAGAAATTTTAACGACCCTTGACTTGCCCGCCGACTCGCCACAGCGCGATCGTTGCGGAACATGTGAACGCTGCATCACGGCTTGTCCAACCGGCGCAATCACTACTCCGCATCGACTCGATGCGCGCCGCTGTATTTCTTATCTGACTATCGAACTGAAAGGTTCGATCCCACTGGAATTCCGTCCGCTTATCGGAACCCGCATCTTTGGTTGTGATGATTGTCTCGATGCCTGCCCTTGGAATCGCTTCGCTCAGGCATCCCGAGAAACTGCCTTCTCAGCACGTCGATCAACAACGGGCATGCCGCTGCGAGAATATCTGAGACTCAGCGATGCCGAATTTCGGAGCCTGTTCAGAAGTTCGCCGATAAAACGAGTCAAGCGGCGCGGCTTCTTGCGTAATGTCTGTGTTGCCCTTGGCAATGTGGGCGATGCATCCGACTTGCCGGCGCTCGAATGCGCCGCAGCTGGTCCGGAGCCGCTGATCGCCGAGCACGCTGCGTGGGCAATTACACGGATTCAGCAGCGATGCCAAATGCCAGCGTCGCAAATTCCTTGAATCCAAAACTACCGCTTGCCGCATCTACTTTCGATGTGGTGAACGCGCTTACTTTGCAAAGATCGAAAGTAAGGTATTTTCTGACCTCTCCTTTACTTGACAGCATTCCATGCATCAAGCGTTAACGCCCCCTCCGACTGCCTTGCAAGTGGCCAAAAAGCGCCGTTCTCGCCGGAAGCGCTATATCGTCCTCGGCTCGACCGGGCTGTTATTGCTGCTGGTCATTGTTTCGGTTGTCATGAGCAAACGCGAAAAGCCGATCCCGGTCACCACGGAGAAAGCCGTGCGCAAGACCATTCTGCAGACCGTTTCCGCCACCGGGAAGGTGCAACCCGAAACCGAGGTAAAAATTTCACCGGAAGTGGCCGGTGAAATTATCGAGTTACCGGTTACGGACGGGATGCCGGTTAAAAAGGGCGATCTGCTCGTCAAGGTTAAACCCGATTCCTACAAGGCCCTGCTTGAGCAGCAAGAGGCGGCGATCAGCGCGGCGAAGGCTACCAATCTTCAGCAGAAAGCGACAATGATGAAGACCGAGCAGGACCTCAAACGGGCCGAAGATTTGTTCAACAAAAAGCTGATCTCAGTGCAGGAATACAATGCTGCGCAAGCAGCCGACGATGTCGCGAAAAATACATACGAAAGCTCCCTGCATGAAATCGAGCGTGCACAAGCGGGTTCGAGTCAGGCGCGCGATCAGCTTTCCAAAACCACAATCTATTCGCCTATCCACGGAACGGTCACGATTTTAAACAGCAAACTCGGTGAGCGCCTCGTTGCCACTAATCAGTTCGCCGGGACGGAAGTCATGCGCGTCGCCGACCTCGCGCACATGCAAGCAGTTGTCGATGTGAACGAGAATGATGTGGTCAACGTTAAACTCGGCGACAAGGCGAGCGTAAAAATCGATGCTTATGGCGATCGCAAGTTCAAAGGCGTCGTGCAGCAAATTGCGAATACGGGAAAAACGACCGGCGCCGGCACGCAGGAGGAAGTGACGAATTTCGAAGTGAAAATTCGCATCGACGATCACGATGTTGAGTTGCGGCCCAGCCTCAGCTGCACTGCCGACATTGAAACAAACATGGTCAAAGATGTGGTCGCCGTGCCGATGCAGAGCGTGACGATTCGCACGGGCGATAGCAACTTGAGTCCGGAGGAAATCGAGAAGAAAAAGCAGAAGACAGCGCAGCGAGACAAAGGCGACAACAGCGCAGATTACGTTAACGAGCGCCAGGAAAAGGCGACGCAGAGAGAGGAGCACGAAAAGATCGCCAAGGTCGTGTTTCTGAAAAAAGGCAGCAAGGCGCAGATGGTGAAGGTAACGACCGGGATCTCTGATGACACCTACATGGAAATCAAGAGCGGTGTGCAACCGGGTGACGAAGTGGTTTCAGGTAGTTACAGCGCCATCAGCCGCAAATTAAAGGACGGCGCCAAACTTACCTACGACAAGGAAGTGACGAAATAGTCGAACTGCGCGCCGAGCGCGAGTGTTTGATGAACAAGCTCAACTCTGATGTGACTCGACCACGGGATCCCGTCGTCATCGACATCGAGAACATCACTAAGGACTACGTGATGGGCGAAGAAATTGTGCGCGCTTTGCGCGGAGTCTCGCTTCAAATTCACCACAATGAATACGTCGCGATCATGGGGCCGAGCGGCAGCGGCAAATCGACGCTCATGAACATGTTTGGTTGCCTCGACACACCCACTTCAGGACGTTACGAGTTTAACGGCAAGAACGTAGCGGCCATGGACGATGACGAACTCGCGGCGATTCGAAATCGGGAGATCGGCTTCGTTTTTCAAACATTTAATTTGCTCCCGCGCTCCACCAGTTTGCGCAATGTTGAGCTCCCACTCATCTACGCGGGAATGAATCCGGAAGCGCGCGTAGAACGCGCGACCCAGGCGCTTGTCGATGTTGGCTTGGGCGACCGCATCCACCATAAACCAAACGAATTGTCCGGGGGTCAGCGCCAGCGCGTGGCCATCGCCCGCGCGCTAGTGAACAACCCTTCGATAATTCTGGCAGACGAACCAACTGGCAATCTCGATTCCAAGACCGGCGAAGAAATAATGGCGCTGCTCGAGGATCTGTATTCTCGCGGCAACACTATCATTCTCGTTACGCACGAGCGCGACATCGCGCGCCACGCACGACGGACAGTGCATTTGCGTGACGGCGTTATCGAAAGCGACGAAGTCGGAGTAATGCCTGCAATGGAAGCGATCGCGGCAAGCTAAGATCGACAATGAAACGTTTTCGCTACGAGCTGAGTGAAAGCTGGAAGATCGCGGTGGCGCAAATGCGTTCGAACATGACGCGGTCCACTCTTACTGCACTCGGCGTCATCATCGGCATCGTGGCCGTAACCTTGATGGGCACGGCTATTGGCGGAATTCAAGTCGGATTCGACAAGAGCATGGCCATC
>QHNF01000110.1:0-434 GCA_003218345.1 Verrucomicrobiota bacterium
GATCGCCTACCTGGACGGCTGGACGATCCTCGCGCGATTGTTCAGTCAATGCCCGCGATGCAAAAGCTGCGCCGGCAAGACCGTCGCGTCCCGTCTCCGCTCCGACGTAGAAAACGGGATTGCCAATGCCTTCTGCGGTGCCGTGCGCGAGTTGTTCGTGCCGCAATACACCGAGGCAAAAAACGTTTACCAGGGGATTACCCTCGAAGCTTTCGTCGAAATAAATTTCGCCGCCTATAGTTGGAATGCCGACACAATTGCCGTAATGAGCGATACCGGAGACGACACCGGTAAAGAGACGCCGGTTGGCAAGAGTAGCGCGAGAGTCTCGCTTGCGACGTCCATCGGATCGCAAGCCAGAGGCATGCGCTAGAATTGGCCCAAAACGAAGGGAGTTCAGACAAAATTCCGGACGCGCACCCATCGTGAAGATG
>QHNF01000110.1:487-9680 GCA_003218345.1 Verrucomicrobiota bacterium
TTCCTCCCACACCGGTGGCTGCGCCCTGAAAGGGTTCGATCGCGCTTGGATGATTGTGGCTCTCGATCTTGAAAGCTATCGCCCAGCCGTCGCCGATATCGACAACACCGGCGTTTTCTTCGCCGGCTTTCACCAAAACGTTCGGACCGGTCGTTGGAAATTTTTTCAGTTCTTTTCTCGAATTCTTGTAAGAGCAGTGCTCACTCCACATGACTGAGAAAATGCCGAGCTCGGTAAAGTTCGGTTCGCGCCCGAGGATCTTCTTGATGCGCTCGAATTCCTCTGGTGTGAGTCCGTGTTGTGCCACAACTTCCGGGGTTACCATCGGATCGACAGTAGGAGCCTGGCTGATCATCGGTACGTCACGTTAGCGAATCAATGGGCGTGCTCAATTGCGTAAATCGGAAATTAGTTCGAATAGCGGCGCCATGCGGCGGGTCAAACAGGAGACGGACGAGCGACAGTAAAGACGTCCGTCAAGCCCCCGAGCTACGAAGGTTCGGGTAAACATTAACATAAACAGGGAGGCATCATAGTGAAGAGAATAATCATTGCTCTCGTCTGCGCGCTCGTTACGCCGTTTGCTTTTGCGCAAACCAGCACGACAACGACTGAGCAAACGACAGCGACAGAACCAACAACCACAACAGAAACGACTACTACCACAACTTATACCGCCGGCACGGTAACCACCTATGAGCCCGGCAAGACTGTAGTGGTCAGAAGCGATCAGGGACCTGTGAGTTTCGCTCTGGGGACAGCTGCACGAGTCGTTGACACTGCCGGCAAAGTAGTGACAGCCCCGTTGCGAGCTGGTCAGAAGGTGCGCGTTTACTACACCGGACCTGAGGAGCGTCGGGTCGTCGAACGCGTTATCGTGGAAGATTAAGCGAACACAGTTTGCAAAATTAAAGCTGCAGGATCGCTTCTGATCCTGCAGCTTTTTTTGCTGGTGCAAATTTCGGCTTCGCTCTGTATAGGAGCGTTCTGATAAACTGGACGGCGTGGACCTTTCGACTTTGGCAAATGTGGCCACGGCATTAACGGTTTTGACAGCGGTCGCATTTGGTTTGCTTGAAACGCGCCGCGCGCGTCAGGAACGCGCAGAACGCGCGGCGTTCGCCGCGGTTCAAGCAATTCTCACTCCAGAATGGATGAGGTCGATGATTATGGTGCACAATATCCGGACGGATCGACCGCATCGGCGATCGAAGCGGATGCGCACATATTAGCTGCGGTGCAAGCGGTGGGGGTGATTCTCGAGGGGCTCGGGTATTCAGTTTATGCGCGCATTGTTCCTTTGCATGTGGTTAGCGACCTAATGGGTGGCACCGTTCGTTTGGCCTGGCGCAAAGTGCGGCCTTACGTCGAAGAAGAACGCCGTCGCAGCGGTTCACAGAAAACTTTGAATGGTTCCAATGGCTCGCTGCGCAATTGGAGCGATATTCACCAGGAAAGACCAATCTGGAGATCGGTGCCCATCAAGCCTATCAGGATTGGAAGCCGTAACAGTTGCGTTCCGTACGGACATCGCAGAACGTTGCACGATGGCGTTTGATCTGAAGGAAATTATCGCCGCGCGACTGGGTGAAAACTATCAGCTGCACGAGCGGCATGTGAACCGCACGCTTGTGGCGGCGCAGCGAGTGATTGGATTCGATAAGGTCTATGCGCGAGCGGAAGGAGCATACCTCTATGATATGGATAACCAGCCGTATCTGGACTTTCTAAGCGGCTACAGCGTTTTCAACATCGGACGGAATCATCCTGTCGTGAAACAGGCGATTCGCGACGTGCTCGATCTCGATTTGCCAAACATGGTTCAGATGGATTGCTCGCTGTTGAGCGGATTGCTCGCGGAAGCCCTTACAAAACGAACGCCGCCGCATCTGGATGCGGTTTTCTTTTGTAACTCCGGTACGGAAGCGATGGAGGGTGCGCTCAAGTTTGCCCGCGCTGCAACTGGCCGCAAACGCGCGGTGTCGCTGGCAAGCGCATTTCACGGGCTGAGTCTGGGTGCCTTGTCCTTGATGGGTTGCGAAAGTTTCACGGAAGGTTTTGGCCCGTTCATGCAAGGGTTTGATGCGCGTGTGCCGCTTGATGATGTCGAGGCCTTGGATCGAGAATTGCATTCGCGCGATGTGGCGGCTCTCGTAATTGAAACGATTCAAGGAAAAGGCTGTCAAACATCTAGGACCGATTTCTTTATTCGTGCGCAGGAGCTCTGTCGCAAATATGGAACTCTCTTGATTTCCGATGAAGTGCAGACCGGGCTTGGCCGCACGGGGAAGATGTTCGGATTCCAGCATTGGGACCTTGAGCCGGACATTATCACGCTGGCGAAAACTTTGAGCGGCGGCTACGTGCCTTGTGCCGCCATCGTGACACGACGCGAGATTTACCAGAAAACTTTTTCGCGCATGGACCGTTGTGTGGTCCACTCGACAACGTTTGGACGAAATAACCTTGCGATGGCTTGCGGGCTCGCCGCGCTGGAGATCATCGATCAGGAAAATTTAATCGAAAACGCGGCCAAAATGGGTGCGCTGCTGATGGAAAAGATCGATGCATTGCGCGCGAAACATTCCTTTATCAAAGAGGTGCGAGGCAAAGGACTCATGGTCGGGATCGAATTTCATGAGCCGCAGGAGTTCAAACTCAAAATGGCGTGGAAGCTGTTGCACAAGATCGACAAAGTTCTCTTCGCGCAAATGATCGTGACTCAAATGCTGAGCAAGCATCGCATTCTTACACAAGTAGCGGGCCACGCCATGGACGTGATGAAGATCCTGCCGCCATTGATCATTGGGGAGCGCGAGATCGACATGTTCGTTAATGCGCTGGACGATGTGCTCACAGAGTGCCGCAAATTCCCGGGGCCAATGTGGGAGCTTGGAAATAATTTCGTTAAAGCGGCGCTTGGCTCGCGTCGCGCATTGGAAACGCGCTCTACTGTTTCCGCTTAAATTATCAGGTTTGCCATTGTCGATCTCAGTCTGCGCGCGTACGTTGAGACGGCCAACGGAGCGCGCGTTCGCGTTCAATTAAATGGAGGAAAAATTATGACAACCGCAGTCGCTGAAGAGAAAAAAACGAAACTGAACCAGCTTGAGCAACTGAAGAAGTTCACAAAAATCGTGGCGGACACCGCGGACTTTGAATCGGTGAAGCAATTCAAACCGCAAGATGCGACGACGAACCCAAGTTTAGTTTATGCCGCGACGCAAAAATCGGAGTACACGCATTTGCTCGACGAAGTGCTTACGGACCGCAAAAAGTCCGGCCTGAGCGGCGCGGCGCAGATTGAAGACATCTGCGATCATCTGCTGGTGCAATTTGGATGTGACATTTTGGAGATCGTTCCCGGTCGCGTTTCTACTGAAACCGACGCGCGTTTGTCGTTCGATTTCGAAGGCTCAATCAATAAAGCGCGACGGCTGGTGAAGCTTTACGAGGAGCGCAAAATTCCCCGCGAACGCGTGCTGATCAAAATTGCGTCGACGTGGGAAGGGATTAACGCGGCGGAGCAACTGACCAAGGAGGAAATCCGATGCAATCTGACGCTGATGTTTTCGCTGCCGCAGGCGGTGCGCTGTGCGGAAGCGAAGGTGCAATTGATCTCGCCGTTTGTGGGCCGGATTTACGATTGGTACAAAAAAGAAAACAAGCACGACTATGCCGGGCCAGAAGATCCCGGCGTGCAATCCGTGACGGAGATCTACACCTATTACAAAAAGTTCGATATCAAGACCGAAGTGATGGGCGCGAGTTTTCGCAACGCCGGACAAATTCGCGAATTGGCCGGGTGCGATTGCCTGACCATCAGCCCCGAATTGATGAAAGAGCTTTCGGATTCGTTCGAGCTGATCGAACGCAAGCTCGATCCGGACAAAGCGAAGTCTGCAAAGATCGACAAGCTGGAACTGGACGAGAAAAAATTTCGATGGCTTTTAAATGAGAACGCGATGGCGACGGAAAAAACGGCTGAAGGAATTCGCAAGTTCGCGGCCGATGTCGTGAAACTCGAAAAGTTTGTCGCGGAAAAAGTGTAGCCGCCGATCTCTTCCTTTACCTCTTTCTCTGCTTCTGCGCTCTGCAGTGAGAGTAAGAATAAGACTGAGCGGAAGAGGAAGAGTTGCATGTTTAATGTTGTCCTGATTGAGCCGGAGATTCCGCCGAACACTGGCAACATTGGCCGGCTTTGCCTCGCTACGCGATCTACCTTGCACCTGGTCAAGCCGCTTGGGTTTTCGCTCGATGATCGGCAATTGCGGCGGGCAGGCCTCGATTATTGGGATGAAGTTGATGTGCGCCTCTGGGACTCCTTCGATGCCTTGCGGCGCGCGCAACAGTCAAAGGCCCGTTACTTTTTTCTGACAACAAAAAGCAAACGCCCTTTCTACGAAGTGAAGTTTCAGCCAGAAGATTTCCTCGTCTTCGGTCGCGAAACGAAAGGACTCCCGAAGGATTTGCTCGCCGCCAATATGGACAACTGCATCACTATCCCAATGCACGGCACGCGCAGCCTGAACCTTGCCACCGCAGTTGCAATTGTGCTGTTCGAGGCAGTGCGCCAACAACAGCGTTGATCAAAAACATCGCAACGCGTCGGAAGTCATCGCAGTTAAATTAGCGAAGGACAATAGAGGAAACATCATGAAACGTATTGTGTTTTTAACATGTATCGGAAGCGTCGCGCTAGCTCTGACGGCTTCGGGTGCTCCAAAGGACAGACCAGGCAGCAAGTCAGCAAAGGCGAGGAGCGCGCCCAGCGCGCATACGGTCTCAGCAAGAGGTGGAAGCCACGCCGCGCCGATGAGAACAGCGCGAAGTTTTCCTACTGCGAGGTCTCAGCGTGCCATCGCGGCGTCACCACGAGAGAGGTTTAGTTCAGTCTCGCGAGCACGGACTCTGCGGAGCAGCCGCTTGGAAGCTGCAAGAGTGCATAACACGCGAACTGCCATAGCCGCTCGGAACCGCGCCGCTATTAATCGCGAGAGAAGTCTCGCTCGGGCAAACACTCTGGGAACCAATCGCGTAGAGGCGGCAAGACTGCGTGGCGCGCAGACCGCGAACGCCAATGCAAGAATCGCCGGTCGCAACAACGTGGCGATTAATCGCGCAAGAAATGCTCGCATCGTCAACAATTGGCGTAGCGATCGTTTCCGGGGGCAAAGCTACGCTGCGTTTCGCGATTATCACCGGCAATGGCATAACCGCACTTGGTGGAGAAATCACTACAGCCGCATCATCTTCGTGAGCGGCGGGTGGTGGTACTGGAATGCTGGTTACTGGTATCCGGCTTGGGGGTACGATCCGTACGCTTACTATCCGTATGACGGGCCCATTTACGGTTACAGTGATCTAACTCCCGACCAGGTTACCGTAAACGTGCAAACCTAATTGCAAGCTGATGGCTATTACGCCGGCCCGATCGATGGGATACTCGGATCGCAGACGCGGAGGGCGCTGGCGGCTTTTCAAGCTGACCATGGCCTGGCAGTTACTTCGGCAGTCGATAGCCTAACACTTGCGACGCTGGGTTTAACATAAGATCAGCAGTCATATCTGGGAACCGCGCGATGAGCTCCATCGTGCGGTTTCTTTGTTATGGACCGGATGGCGCAAAAACTTACAACGGCGCATGAGGCATCCGAAATTGCTGCCAGAACGTTGAATAGATAGGAATCTCAAAAGGTCTAAGAACCCAAAGGAAAAAACTTATGAGAATACTTTTTGCATTAATTTGTAGTTTTGCGCTCGCATTTGCCGCGAGCGGAGCGCAAGAAAAAAAGAAAGAACAGAAGCCGGCGCCGAAAAAGCAGCAGCAGGCTGCGCAAGGTGCCGGGGCGCGCGCGGGCGGCTCTAAAGGAGGCGCGCCACATCAACAGACGGGGGCGTCACAGCGCACTCCCGCACCACAAGAGGGGCCTGGCGCAAAGCAGGGCAAGGGAAAGGAACCCCAGCAACCAAGTGGTACCACAGGACAACCAGGCGGGACTGGACCGCAAAAGACAAAAGGAAAGAAAGGTCCGCAACAAACTCCTACCACGGCTGGTCAGACCGCCGCTGGCGGAGCAGGGGCCGGCAAGACAAAACAAGCCCAAGTCAAAGCAGCTCAGGCAAAATCGAAGCCATTCAAGCCGCAGCACTTCAATCTGCCAACGAAGACGACTCCGAAAAAGGTGGCAGCCGTAAACTTCCAGCAAGGCAGACGCATTGAGGGCAGCCAAAACTGGCACGGTTCGAATTATCAGGTTTTTCGGAATTACAAATCTGAGTGGCACGACCAGGGTTGGTGGAGGAGCCATTACAATAACCGCGTAGTTTTCGTATATGGGGGTTGGTATGCCTGGAATGCGGGATACTGGATCCCGGCTTGGGGCTACGCTCCCAACGCGTACTACGCGTATGACGGCCCTATCTACGGCTATAATAATTTGCCGCCCGATCAGGTGATCGGAAATGTCCAGACCGCACTGCAGCAACAGGGTTATTATCACGGCGAAGTGGACGGTCTGCTCGGCCCGCAGACGCGCGCCGCTATCGCAGATTACCAACGTGCCAACGGGCTGGCAGAAACATCCACAGCCGATCAGCCGACGCTGCAATCGCTGGGAATGGCATAACTACCCGCCTAACTGCCAAAGAGCCGCCGCGGTATTGTGATTGACGGCGGCTTTTGCGTACCGAAAAAGAATATGGGTGGTGGGTCATAGTGTGAGATGGCGCCTTACCATCGCGTCGATTTTATTAAAGCGCCTTTTCGAGCAAATCAGCAAGGCGCCACCCGGCTTTGTGTAATTCTTTTCGGACAATGCTCACTGTCCAGGTGCGATAATTCATCTGGTCCGGCTGAGGTTTTTCGTCCGCTTCGCCGGCGGCGACAACACGATCTTCTTCTTGTTGCGCGTGCACATTTGTGAATTGCAACCGCTCATGCGCCTCGCGTGCAATCGGCAAAATTTCATCTGCCCAGACTTCGGCGTAGTTCTTGACGTCGAGGTTGGCCGGCATCTGCCAGTTCGTTGGCTGATGAGTGGCCATCTCATGAACCAGTTGCCTCTTCAACAGTTCGATCTGCGCAAGGAATTCCTTTTTCCGGAGCGTGGCTGGCGCGTCTGGGAAAAGCGCGTTGACGGCATCGTAGTCCCAAAAGGCGTGGAATTTTTTCTTGTGCATGCCGCGCGTGCGTGGCGGCTCATCGCTTAGTTCGAGCGTAAATGTGTTTCCGCCTTCATCGCCGAGCGCTGACTTATCTTTGTCAGGATCTGCAACTCGGCCATGCTCATCAAAATATTCGGCGCCTACATGCAGTGGCTGGTGAATATCGGCGACATAATGAGCTAGCAAAATTAGCGCCACTGACTTCGTAATCTTGCGGTCATTTTGTTCGGGTACTCTTCCTTGCAGGACTTGGATGCAATAGGGAATCATATGCACTATGTCCCATCGAGGGCGACCGGCGTTGCCGTCGCGGTATTTTTGCGACGGAACCACTGGAACGTCGGTGTAATGAAACCAATGGTGCGAAGGCGCCACGGAATCCATGTCGTGCGTCGGCGGATTGGCTCGCCAGAAATCGCGGAGTTGTTTGTCAATTCTGGGATGGCCGGAGTAGTGGAACGACCGTGGATCGTCCACTCCCTTTTTGTCCCAGCCTTTAATCTCGTCCGGAATTGTAGAGACTTTTTCAAGGCTAAGCCCGTCTAGCAGTGCCCCGATCTTTGCAGCGGTCGGCGTGTTGGCCAATCGTTCGTCAGCAATCGCGCCGACGATCTGATGTCCCAGAGGGCCGTACGCCTGCGCTGAAGTTGAAAATTGCAGCGTCATAAGAATCGCTAGTAAGGAGCGGCGGCAAAGCAGAGATCTCATTTCCGGAATTGCCGATAATACAATTGAATCCCGTATTGCCCAGAAAAGGTCTGGCGCATCTCTTAGCTCACTGGTCAAAATTCATGCGGATTTCCTCGAGACGTTTCTGAAGTTTCGAGAAGTGCGATCCGGCCCAGTAAATCTGGCCACAGCCGGTGCAACGCCGGAATTGCTCGTAGTGGATTCTGGTAAGCGGTTCGAGCTCCTCAATTACGTCGGCCTTGGCGACTTTTTGCAACGCCCCATTGCAGCGAAGGCATCGCGTAAACGGAGCAATCGAATTCAAAAGGTGAAAGCGGCGGATTACTTCGACGGTTTGTTGATCTGCGTTTTGGGAACGCGGGCAGTAAGCGATTTTTACTACTGCGTGCATGAGTAACCGTCGGTCACGGGTGAGCAGGGCTCGGCCTTCACGTTTCATCACGTGTAGCAATTGCCGATCGGGTGCGTTGCGGTCATAGGCGACGTCAAAGCCGAGGAGGCGCAGGTTACGTGCGAGTTTGCCAAGGTGGCCATCTATGACAAACCTCTCAATAAAAGGTGTTTGTAAACGTTTTTCTGCAGTGTGCGGGCGTTTTGCTCCCACTGAAAAAACTTCGATGTGTGCGTCGTTTGCGATCGGATAATCGAAATCGACTGACTGCCCATCGACCAGGATTAGATCAACTTCCGGATGTGGCACACCGCATGACTCGATCACATCTTTTGTCGATGTTTTTTCTGTCAGAGAGCGCTCGATAAAACCGCCGCGCTGTCTCGACCCGAGAAAAAAATCAAGATCGCCATGGAAATGGAGCCGAACCGTGAACGGCCTCACGTTACTTCATGATGCGCGCATTGGCGTAGCCGTACTCAAAGGTGGTTGCACGCGGGCGTCCCATGAATTTACCTGGTCCTAGCGGCTCATCTTCGCCGTAGTAACAGTCCATTTGCCATCGTCGCAGACCGCCTCCGGTATCGATAATCTTCCATCGAGTGCTGCCAAAAACTTTTTGCACTATCGGAGACTCCGTCTCAATGGTTGCTCCATGACGCAATCCGCTCTGGCCCAGTTTTGCCGCGGCGGAATAGCGCGCGACCAGAACACCTCCTCCGCCTGTAGGACGGGAAGCGAAAGCGAACGAATCATCGCCGTTGTACCGAATGTAATGGCGTTCATCCACCGGCGTAACAATTCGACCGAAGCCTTCTTTCTTCACCGAGCGAAGAAAATCGCGCGAATACTTTCGCCCGTGTAATCCGGATTTTGTGACCGGCGTTGCATCGAAGCCGCGTTCAAAAGTAAAACCGGATTCGACTGGCGTGTAGTAGAGTGTGC
>QHNF01000111.1 GCA_003218345.1 Verrucomicrobiota bacterium
GCATTTTTCTGCGAATTCTCGATGCCGACTCGGTCATTCAATGGGATAAACAAATCCGAAGATCGCGTCATCACTGTTTTTAATTGCGATTCGCGCAAATTCCGCTCGAGGCGCTGAGCAACGTCGAGAGCAACGATCTTCTCCGGCGGCCCGTAGCGGCGATACGCGCCATTATCTTTCCCCCCGTGCCCGGCGTCTACTACGACGGTCTTAAAAGTCTTGCTCGTGTTTTTGACGCCCGCGGTTGGCACCGTCGTGCACGCGCCGAATGAAGCCAGCAGAGCGAAAGCTAGAACACGGTTGATTGGTCGTGGCATTGGGAATCAATAGCGAGAAGCTCTACGCTGGCAAAAACTTTTCGCGGCTTCGCGTCGTTTCTTCTGGCCGCTTCGCTGCAAAAACCACTTGTTTTTTGTGCGCTCGCACTTAAAGGCTTTAGCTCTTTATGATGATTCGATTCGCGATTCTCCCTTTGCTCCTGGCACTGAACTTTTCGATGTGTAAGAGGCAGGAAAATGTTTCCGAAGGCTCGCAGCCAGCGAGCGCCTCACCGCCAGCGCCGGCTGCCGGAACCGCTGGAGGCGCTCCAAGTGCCGCTCCAGTGGCGGCGTCTCCCAAGATCACCAAGCCGGTTGTCGATCAAACGGCTCAGGTGATCATTTTTTGTTATCATCGTTTGGTCGACAAGATTCGCTATCCCGGCACCGAGATCACACCGGCTGCATTTGAAGCAGAGATGAAACAACTCAAGGATGCCGGGATTACCGTAATCAGCATGCAAGATTTGCTCGCCTGGAAGCGGGGCGAGAAAAATATACCGCCGCGCTGCGCGGTCATTACCTTCGATGATGGCTGGAAATCGCAATACGAGGTCGGGTGGCCGATCATGAAGAAATTTGGATATCCCTTCACGATGTTCATTTATACGGAAGGCGTACGCGGAGGTAGCTTGGGCGGCGGGGAGGCAATCACGTGGGAACAGCTCGCCGACATGCGGGACAACGGAGTCGATATCCAGGCGCACACCGCAACGCATCAGGACTTGCGCGAAGGCCACAACATAATGCTGGCTGCTCCTGGCGGGAAGAGGACGAGAACGAAATTGACTGGGCCTCCATACGAAGAATGGCTCCAAAAGGAAGTGGTCGGCTGCAAACAGCTTCTCGAGCAGCGACTCGGCATCAAAGTGAATTGTTTTGCCGTCCCGTTCGGGAATTATAACGAGCACGTCAAAGAAATTGCGCGAAATGCAGGATACGAAGCGATGTTTACGGTTTACGGTCAACCCATCACCTTTACCTCGCCACTCGATTCGATCGGTCGTTATGCGATTGAAGCGAATAAGCCAAAGGTATTCGTTGACGCAGTCAAGATGATCGGCACATCCAGCGGTGGGGCAGCCGCGGTTGCTGAAGTCGGCGCGGCCAATCTCTCGACCCAACCGGCAGACGGCGAAACAGTGCGGACGGCGCTTCCCCTCATCAAAGCGAACCTCAGCGGGGTCGGCGCGATCGAACCCGGCAGCGTCCAAATGCGCGTGAGTGGACTCGGTGTCGTTCCGGTAAGTTACGATCCGAAAACCGGAACGGTCTCATATCAAGTAACGCAAAAATTGCGCGAAAACTCGTGCACGGTGATTGTCAGCGCGAAATCGGAAGGCAAAAAGGTCGAGGCGCACTGGACCTTCGGCATTGATGCGGCTGCCGCGGGCGCACCGGCGCTCGCGCCTGCAAAACCCGCGCCGACGCCCGCGGCGACGACTAAAAAGTAGTCGCGCAATGAAAGTCTGGGGAGCGCAGGCTGCCAGCCTGCAGTCGCCGGCAGCCTGCTGGCGACATCATCACATTGGTAGCGTAGTATCGCGCAAGAGCTTTTCGGCAGGCCGCCGAAAAGAACAGGCTAGCAGCCTGTGCTCCCCAATCCAGCTCCAGCGACACGTTTAAACCATGTTTTCACAACTCGGCGACAAACTGCAGGACATATTCAAAGAGCTGCGTGGACACGGCACGATCAGCGAAGCGAACATCGACGCTGCATTGCGCCAGGTGCGGCTGGCTTTGCTCGAAGCTGATGTCGATTTTCAGGTCGCCAAAAAATTCATTGCCCGCGTCAAAGAAAAAGCGCTCGGGGAAAACGTTCTTCGCAGCATTACGCCGGGTCAACAGATTGTTAAAATTTTCCATGACGAATTGGCTGCGTTACTCGGAGGCGACGCCGCCCCACTTCACCTCGAAGACCAGGGTCGCATTTTAATCGTCGGGCTTAATGGGTCCGGCAAAACGACCTCCTCCGCCAAGCTGGCACGTCTTTTAAAGAAACAGGGTCATGCTGCGGCGCTGATTCCGTGCGATCTCCAACGACCGGCAGCGATCGAGCAACTCGTAACACTCGGGAAACAAATTGACGTTCCGGTTTATGCGCCCGATCCGAGCGAGAAAAATGTTCAGCGCGCTGCCGCCACTGCGCTCAGTGACGCGCAACAACCGGAGGTGCCGAAGATCTACATCTTCGACACGGCAGGCGGCCAGGAAATTGATGAAGCGCTGATTCAGGAATTGAAACAGTTGAAGGAATTTTTGGAGCCGCAGGAAACATTGCTGGTGGTTGATGCCGCAACCGGCCAGCAAGCGGTCAGCGTGGCAACCCATTTCAATAATGCCTTATCGATCACAGGAATCATTTTAACAAAGCTGGATGGCGATGCGCGAGGTGGAGCGGCATTATCGATGCGCGAAGTGACGCGGCAGCCAATCAAATTTGCTGGAACAGGAGAAAAGCTTGACCAGTTCGAACTCTTCGTTCCAGAGCGGCTCGCCGGACGCATTCTCGGAATGGGCGACGTGGTTAGTCTCGTGGAAAAAGCGGCCGAAGCAGTCGATGAAGAAGAAGCTGCGCGCCTGGAGCGGAAACTGCGGACAGCTTCGTTCGATTTCAATGATTTCCTGGCGCAATTCAGGATGATGCGCAGGATGGGGCCGCTGGAGAATATTGTTGGCATGTTGCCCGGCATGAGTAATGTGCAAGGACTCTCTGTTAACGAGAAGCAGCTTAAGCGCACGGAGGCCATCGTGCTTTCGATGACGAACGAAGAGCGGACGCGCCCCGACATCCTGAATGCGCGGCGGCGTCAGCGCATCGCGCGCGGCAGCGGCTGCACGGTCACGGAGGTAAACGATTTGCTGCGGCGCTTTGATCAGATGCGCAAGATGATGAAAAGCGCGGGCAAAATGAAAAAGATGATGGCGCAAATGGCGCGAATGAGAACTTAACATGGCAGTTTCAATTAGATTACGCAGAGAAGGAGCGAAGAATCGGCCCTACTACAAAGTGGTAGTGGCCGACAGGCGCAGCCCGCGCGACGGAAAATTTGTCGAGATCATCGGCACGTACGATCCGAAAAAACCCGATCACAATAGCACGCTGAATATTGAACGAGTCGAATATTGGATCAGCAAAGGCGCGCAACCGTCCGATACGGTTCGCAGCTTGATCAAGAAAAATAAGAAAGCGGCGGCTACCGAAGCGTCCCCTCGAGGCGAGCAAGAATCCTCGGAATCTACCGAAGAAGACGTTTCGCCTTCGTCGCCTCCCGTTGAGACGCCGAGCTAATATCGGCATCTTTCTCGCCAAGCGTCGGCATCTTTTCTCGCCAAGCATTTGGATGCGCGACTGGCCCCGTCGCGTTCGAGTCTTGCTGTAGAGTGCGCTGTCCGCAGCGCAGCCACTCGCTGCAGCAATGAAGTGATCAGCTGAGGACAGCGGACACTATAGTACTGAGATGCCGGACAGCGAAAATTCGTGTTTATTCCTGTTCATTCGTGGTTACTCTTTTGGCGCATGCGAGAATTTCTCGAATTCGTCATCCGGCAATTGGTGGAATTTCCTGACGACATGGTGCTCACGGAAATTCCAAGCGGCAGAACAATGATTTTTAAGCTGCAACTTCGACGCGGGGATGTCGGTCGCGCGATTGGCCGCAACGGGCAAACCATTCAGGCCATTCGGGCGTTGCTCGCCAGTTCCGCCGCGCGCCACGGTCAACGGGCCATCCTCGAGATTGTGGAATAGGCTGTAGGTATTTGTAGGGCGTCTGTGTCAGACGCCAACTCCATGGCGTTTCACAGAACGCCCTACAATTCAACGGTGGACGTTGAGCGCCTGCCACGCCGTAGTTTGCGAAGGCGGGTTGAGCGTTCGACGTTTTCTTTCGACATGAAGATCGACATTCTCACCTTGTTCCCGGAAATCTGCCGCGGGCCTCTGAGCGAAAGCATCATGAAACGCGCCCAGGAAAATGGGATTGTCGATATTCGCATTCATAACTTGCGCGACTGGACCACGGATAAACATCACATTGTTGACGATGCACCTTTTGGAGGTGGCCAGGGAATGGTGATGAAACCGGAACCAATTTTTGCCGCGGTGGAAGATCTCCGGGCAGCTATTCAGAGAACGCCCAACATCCAACGCCCAACGCCCAACGCTCAATTACAGACATCCAAAGTGATTCTCATGTCTCCGGCTGGACGCCGGTTTGAACAACAGATGGCGGCACAACTTTCACGCGAATCACATCTCATCGTCATCTGTGGACACTACGAAGGAGTCGATCACCGCGTTATTGAACATCTGGTGGATCTGGAAATTTCCATCGGCGATTACGTGCTCACCAATGGTGCGATTGCTGCGGCTGTCCTTGTCGATGGAATCGTGCGCTTGCTACCGGGTGCGCTTGGTCACGAGCAGTCGGCAGTGGACGATAGCTTTGGCGCGGAAAGCTTGGGGCTGGAAGCACCGCAGTACACGCGTCCAGCAGAATTTCGCGGCTGGAAAGTCCCGGAGGTTTTGCTTTCTGGAAATCACGGAGAGATCGCAAAGTGGCGCAGAGAACAGGCAATCAAGCGTACGCGCGAGAATCGCCCGGATTTGTTTCGCTGAGACAGCGGACACTACACCTCTGGCGTGTGCTGTAGAGTGCGCTGTCCTCAGCGCAG
>QHNF01000112.1 GCA_003218345.1 Verrucomicrobiota bacterium
AAGGAGTGAATCGAGCGCATCGGCGGAGCGCAATTCGATGTCGATATCGTGGGCCCGGGACAAAAACCGAGAGAGCAAATTGCGCCGCTCTGGTGTTGACAATTTATTTGCGCCTCCTTCCGCCGGATGTCGTGCGGTGATGATTAGGGGCGTGCGTAACCTCGAAATTTTCCGTTCGAGTTGGTCAATTACGGGCACGAGACGATCCAGCCGCAGTTCAAACAAATCGGGCGGCTGGCGCATTCGAATAGCGAACTCGAACTCCGCGCGCGACGTGATCACGCCCACCACCTGAGGACGCGAGCGACCGTTCTTCGAAGTGCGCGGTGTCATTTTAGTGCGCGCCGCGAAAGCATTCTCTCGACGTACTTGGCAAGAATGTCGAACTCGAGGTTCACTAGATCACCCGCCTTTGCCCGATCGAGATTGGTGTGGCGTTTGGTATAGGGGATGATCCACACGACGAAACTTTTCGGAAGAACTTCGGCGACCGTAAGGCTGATTCCGTTCACAGCTATCGAGGCTTTGGGCGCGACGTAGTGGGCGAACTCGTCAGGTAACTCGATTTCCAATCGAAAATCTGCCCCTTTCTTCTGAAAAGCGATGATCGGTGAGACGCAATCGACGTGCCCTTGTACGAAATGTCCACCAAAGCGCTCCTTCGCGGCAACAGCGCGCTCGAGATTTACGAGGTGCGCCCGCTGCATGTCTCTTAGATTTGTGCGAGCGGTTGTTTCCTCCAGAAGATCGAACGCGAGTTCATCGCCCCGATGCGAGCTCACTGTGAGGCAACAACCGTTGACGGCCACGCTGTCGCCACGCCGCATCTTTCTCGTCATATGCGGGGCTGCAATTTTCAAATGAGCGCCGCCTTTCCTGCCAGCAACCGCGACTACACTGCCGACTTCTTCGATTAATCCGGTGAACATGATGGCAGCGTTAGATTATGCGTTAGTTTCAACCACTAATGAACACTAATGCATACGAAGGCATAAAGTGACGAAGCCGAAATGACAAAACTGAATCCGTCGCGATTTGCCGGGCGCACAGGGTTCATCTCGGCGCAGCCACTGGATTCGTTAGTTGCCATTTTGTCGTTCCTTCGTCATTGGTCATTCGCTTACGTTTCATCTGTGTTGATTTGTGTCCATCCGTGGTTAAAAAAATCCAGCCAACCGCATTTCAGCGCTTTTTTCGGACCGAGACGATCAGCGGATTCGTCCTCCTGTTATTTGGAATTGCGGCGCTCATGGTGGCCAATTCGCCTTTCGCGAAAGTATACGAACACCTTTGGCAAACACCGATAACGGTGGGAACCGTTGATCACTCGCTGTCGCTGACATTGCACCAGTGGATTAACGACGGTCTGATGGCGGTTTTTTTTCTCCTGGTCGGCTTAGAGATCAAACGTGAATTGCTTGTGGGCGAACTCGCATCTGTGAAAAGGGCCGCGCTTCCAATCGCGTGCGCGATCGGCGGCATGATTGTGCCAGCTGCAATCTATTGGAGCTTCAACACGAGCGGATTCGCGGCACGCGGCTGGGGTGTTCCGATAGCAACCGATATTGCCTTTGCCTTGGGTGCGCTGGCGCTAATTGCTCCCGAAGCGCCAATTGGCGCCAGAATATTTTTGACCGCGCTCGCGATTGTTGACGATATAGGGGCGGTTCTGATCATCGCAATTTTCTACTCGCAAACAATCGGATGGGGAGCGCTCGGATGCGCGGCTTTGATGCTTGTGGTGTTGATCGGATTCAATGCAATGGGTGTTCGGCAGTTGTGGCCATACTTATTAGTGGGACTGGTGCTTTGGTATTTCGTGCACGAGTCAGGAGTGAACGCTACCGTTGCAGGCGTGGCCCTTGCTTTCGCGATTCCCACGCAGACGCGGATCAATGCCGCCGACTTCTCCCGCGAGGGGCGCTCTTTGCTAGACCGGTTTGACAACACAGAAACCGGTGACCTGGTCGTCTTGACAAGCAAAGGACAACAGGAAACCCTTTTCGCGCTCGAGCACGCAAGCGAAGGCGTGACTGCGCCGATCCTTCGGTTGGAGCACGTGCTCCATAACTTCTCGGCCTTCGTGGTGATGCCGCTGTTTGCGTTCGCCAACGCCGGCGTAAGGATCGGTGGCCCGCTGGATCATCTGGAAATCGCGCTCGGAGCGCTGCTCGGCCTCATCGTTGGCAAACCGCTCGGCATTACTGCGGCAGCCTTGGGCGCGGTCAAATTCGGAATTGCGCAACTTCCTGGCGGTGTCCGGTGGGCGTCTCTGCTCGGTTACGCATGTCTGGCAGGGATCGGTTTTACCATGTCTCTATTTATCGCAATGCTTGCGTTCGACCAGACTGCGCGACTCAACGCGGCAAAGCTAGGTGTTCTTACCGGCTCGGTTCTGGCTGGGATCGCCGGCGCGATCGTCCTCAAGATAGCTCCGCCGCGATGACGAACGCATCACATACAGCGCGTGACGCACACGCGCAGGGCTGTAGCCACGGCCCTGCGCCGCAGTGCTCGGGATCGCGCGACGAGCTCGACACAGCGAGGCGGCTACAACACCACGCAGGCGCACGCGTTGCGATTTTAGCGGGAATTCTCTTTCTGTCCGGAATCGGTGCATTGATTTTCGAGACCCTCTGGCTGCGCCTGAGCGGTCTTGCATTTGGAAACTCGGTCTGGGCTGCGGCGTTGATTCTCTCCAGCTTCATGGCTGGTCTGGCGCTAGGCAACGCTATCGCTGCGTCATCGAGAGTCCGGCGGTGGCGGCCACTACATTTCTACGCTTTGCTCGAAGTGCTCGTCGCTTTCTTTGGTTGCACGATTGTTTTTGGTCTTCCGCTGCTGGGCGAATTGATGCGACCCGTGTGGCAAACGCTCTGGAATTATCAGCCAACTCTCCTGGGATTGCGGTTTATTTTGTCTTTCGCAATCCTCCTTGTACCGACAACAGCCATGGGCCTGACGCTGCCGGTGTTGATCGAAGATCCAATATTGCGGCAAACGAATTTTGGGGGCGCGATTGGTTTTTTGTATGGCTCAAACACTTTAGGCGCAGTGGTTGGTGCTGTGCTCGGTGAAGGTTATCTTATCGCGGCGTTTGGGCTTCGCGGCACAAGTTTAGCTGCGAGTTTGGCGGTTTGCCTCGCTGCGGCGGTCGCTTTGCTGACGCCAAGAATTGCCGGCGACAGAGATGCGCTTATTCCAGAGCGAACGTTTCCGCTCCGCCTGAATGTGAGGTATCGGCCGCCGTGGCGTCTGCTTTTTGTCAGCTTTGGGACGGGCTGCATTCTTCTTTCGCTGGAAGTAATTTGGTTCCGATTTTCGCGTTTGTACGTTGCATCGTCGCCGACTGCTTTCGCGATCATGCTCGCGGTCGTGCTGGTGGGAATTGGACTCGGGGGCATTGCGGCCGGCGCGATTAATCGCCGTTCAGCCTGGCTGCATCAATTACTTCCTGCCCTGTTGCTGCTGGCGGCGATTGCCGTGCTTTTGTCATACCTATTCTTTCCGGGCGAGGCAGTAAGAACGCCTGCTGGTGCTTTTAGTCTCGCTTCCTGGTGGCAAATCGCCATCCTATGCGTAGCCTTGATGTTCCCGGCCTCGTTCTTGTCGGGGATTTTGTTCCCGACCATCGTCGCGCTTGTTCAAGCGAGTGCGGAAAACCGGATGAATAGCACTGGAATTACGACCTTGTTCAACACGACCGGGGCAGCAGCTGGTCCACTCATTGCAAGTTTTGTGTTGTTGCCTGCCATCGGCTATCAATGGAGTCTCCTGATCTGCGCCGCTGGCTATGTCCTGCTCGGCATTCTGGTTAGCGAAGGCTCGAGTTGGTCAATTCGGCGCCCAATCGGTGTGGCCACCATCGCATTTTGCGGGACCGCGATGCTCCTTCTTGCGATCCTTCCGTATCATCGCGCTGAATCGCACTTCGAACATGCAAGTCGCCCTTACGTAACTGATGAACACGGCAATGTGCTTGCACGGGTTGTGAAAATAATCGAGGGCCCTTCGGACACATTACAGCTGCTGCGACGCGATTTGTTTGGCGAACCTTACTACTACCGGCTGTTGACCAACGCCTTTACGATGTCAGCCACAAATCCTCGCAGTCAGCGATACATGCGATTGTTCGCTTATCTTCCGCTGGCTTTTCGTCCGGAATCAGAAGACGTCCTGCTTCTTTGCTACGGCTGCGGAGTCACGGCGGATGCGTTTCTTCATCGACCAAACGTCAAGAGAATGGATGTCGTGGACATTTCGAAAGAGGTGCTCCATCTCGCTGATTTCTATTCGGGCATTAACTATTCAAATCCGTTGCGCGATCCTCGGGTAACCACATTCGTTCAAGATGGCCGCTTCTTCCTTCAAGCCAGTCCGCGCCAGTATGACATCATTTCCGGCGAACCGCCTCCGCCGAAAAATGCGGGTTCGGTCAATCTCTACACTGGGGAATTTTTTTCGCTGATGAAGAGCCACCTCAGGGAAGGCGGAATTGCGACCTTTTGGCTGCCGGTCAACCAGCTAAAGGTGGATGAAGCAAAAGCGATCCTCCGCGGGTTCCACAATGCATTCCCGAACGCCTCCGTCTGGGCGAGCGCCGATCAAGAATGGATCATGATGGGCATCAAAGGTCCCGGTCGCAAAGTAAAGGAAGAGGAAATTCGGCAGTTATGGAGTGACCCGGACAGCGGCGCCGATCTAAAACGCATTGGCGTCGAGGTCCCGCAGCAGTTGGGCGCACTGTTTTTGATGGACGGCGACGAGATCGATCGCATTACGCGGGACGTCGCGCCGCTGACAGACAATTATCCGAAGCGATTGAGCGATGCGCCCTGGGATGAAAAAGCGAATTTTGAGTTCGCTGCCACTTACATGGAGCCAACATCTGTCACGGAACGCTTTCTACGGTCGCTGCTGATCAATCGTATCTGGCCGGAGCCACTACGTAAATCAATGAAGTCCCTTTTCGCCGTTCGTGAGACGCGATTCCTTTCGGAAACGGTTGGAAGCAACAAGCTGGCGGAGCTTGACCTTTTTCTGCGCGGGACGCGGCTGCGCACGCCGGTCTTGGAAGCGCTAGGCAGCGACGAACTACGACTCGCTATCGCGCAGCGGGTTGCGCGCGAGACAGAATCGCCGCCACTTGAGACTGTGCCGGACCTCATTGCCAGTGCGCTGGCGCGGCGCGATTTGAATGAAGCGATTCGGCTGCTAGAAGGTCAGAAAGATCGTGGCGCGTTCGGTGTTCGTGAAAACTTACTGCTCACCTATCTCTACTGCCTGAA
>QHNF01000113.1:0-5920 GCA_003218345.1 Verrucomicrobiota bacterium
CTGGTTCTAATTTTTCTGACGATTCAGTATCGCGGCTTCTACGCGAAACGAGCTGCTACCGCGGCAACAACTAAGCCCGTGCCGTTTGAGCCGAGTGCCTTGCCGGAAGGTGCACCAGAGAAACTCTCCGGCAATGCGACCTCCCCTGAGAGTCTTCCAACGTCGACAAGCGCGGCACCTGCTACTCCGGTCCTAGAAGGGAAGCAGCCAACTGTCTTTAGTGGACACATCCTGCGCGGTGTGCTGCCGGGCTTTATCTTCTCAGGTGTCCTACTCGGCCTTTTGCCAATGTGGAACAGCGCGGTCTTTATCGCAGCATTCGCTGTATTGGCAGTGTTATTTGTTGTGTGCCCCCTGAGGGTGCAGATGGTCGCGCTGGCTATTGCCGCCGGAGTAATAGCGCTGCCACAGATGCTCTATTTGAGCACTGGGCCCGCCAGGGCAGTAATGCCACGACTCCTTCACTGGGGCTATATGGTTGACCAGCCAACGGCTGCGAATGTTGCAAAATACCTTGGCTTCACCTTTGGTTTCAAGTGGCTGTTAATAGCGTTAGCACTGGTTCTCGCTACAGGCCTCCAAAGACGAATATTTGTAGCGGTTTCGAGCCTTCTCCTAGTAGCCTTCTCTTTTCAGTTCACCATTGAGGTCCTCGCCAATCAGAAGTTTTTTCACATCTGGGTCATCATCGCCAACTTGTTTGTCGCCTATGCGCTATGGCGTTTATGGCGTCTTTCGCTGTTCGGAACTACGCTGCCAGGAAAGCTAACTGCTATTATTCTTGTTGCGGCTATCGTTCCAGGCGGGTTGATCGAATTTTTGCCGATTCATAACACTGGATGGAGTGAAGTCACTTATCGAAATGATCCGCTGATCGAGTGGCTTACGAACGAGACCAAACCACGCGATATTTTTCTAACAGACCGTTTCGTCACTCATCCAATACTGATGGCCGGGCGTCGTGTCTTGTATGGCTGGCCTTACTACGGATGGTCAGCCGGTTACAACGCGAGCAAGCACGACAGGGTTTACACCGAGCTGTTCGAGAGCAAGGACCCGTGGAAAGTGTTCCAGCTTTTGAAAGAGAATGGCATCAGCTACGTGGCTTTCGACAATGCGGTTCGGCACGGTCAGTTCATCAAGCGACCAAATGAACAGATTTATGCCACTTATTTTCCGAAGGTGTTTGAGGACAAGCAAAATCGGTATAATTCGCTCACAATTTATAAAGTGCCCGAGACCGCACCTCCTCAGCTCAGGTCTCTGCCGGAACACGCTACTAACATGTTTGAAGGCGGCAGAGGCACGGGGAAAGGAGAATTTGATTCGCCGCACGGAATCGCTGTTGACCGCGCTGGAAATATTTACGTCGCCGACACGAACAATGGACGGATCGAAAAATTCTCTCCGAGCGGCGTCTATATTACGAGCTTGGGAATGAAGGGCACCGGCTATGGACAGTTAGGAGAACCGAATGGAATCGCCATCGACCGGGATGGCAACATCTACATAGCAGACGCTTCCAATCACCGCGTGCAGAAGCTGGCGCCCGATGGAACTCTCATTGGCGAGTGGAAAGGCCCAGATCCTGGATTCTACGGTCCACGACGGATCGCCATTGGTCCTGATAACTCGATTTATGTTGTGGATCAGGGGCGCACCCGGATCGTTAAGTTGAGTACGGATGGAGACGTGCTCGCGACCTGGGGCACCAAAGGGAATGGCGACGGGCAGTTTGACGACCATACCTCGGTTGCTGTTGATCCTAAGAGCAACAAGGTTTACGTTGCCGATCCGCGCAACAGGCGGATCCAGGTATTTGATTCAAACGGAAAATTTCTAAATAAGTGGCCAGTGCCCGAGTGGCAACGGCTATATGGGTTCGAGGATTTAGCGATAGATTCGAAGGCAGGCAGGCTCTACGCATCAAGCGCCAACATGGACAGCGTGCTCGTTTTCGATTTGAACGGAAACACAATAGGAACCGTGAGGCCTAAACCGCCGGAGAAACTCGACGGCCCATCAGCCTTGGCTCTGGTGGACCGGAAACTCTACGTGCTTTGCATGGCTGGGAACCGTGTCACCGAAATTAACCTGGGAACAAGATACTAGCCAGCGCAGCGATCAAGACTCCTATTCCATTGATTCCGTAGAACGCAAAGCCAAGTAGTATGGAGCTATTTCAGAAGCAACGGAGACTCTGTATCCCGAGACTGCTGCTCCTCGGCTTGTCGTTTGTTAGTCTGGCAATTTGCGCCGCCGGTGGCACAGCTCACTATCTAAAACATGCTTGGGGAGACCCGTGGCAGCCGATCGGGTGGCTGCTTAGCATGTTCTTCTTGCTTTGCGCCTTCCTGCCAGACCCCCGTGGCCTGGCGACTGGTTTCAAGTCTCTAATAAAGCTGAAGACAGCATTCTTTCTATTCTGGATCCTGTTCTTCATAGTTTCGCACCTCTGGAATTTCCGGACCGCGCCGTGGAACAGAGACGCACTTTTTGACGAGTCCGGCAATGACCTCGGGTATCTAAAAAGTTACGTTATCGGTCATCCATATCAGGCGGCCTGGTTTCATGGCGTTATTTCGCGAGAGACCCTGTTTCATTACTATGTGTGGGGTTTTCTTAAGCTATTCGGCTTTAATATCCTGTCGTATGAAGCAGCGCTCTTTGTTATTTGGCTGACGGCCTTTGTGTTCACGCTCTTGCTAGTTGACCTGTTCTTTGGGTCTTACATTGTCACCTCAATCGCGGCGCTGAGCTTTAACTTCCTTCCCTTTGCATTCATTTACACTTTCGTTGGATACCGTTATCCGATGACGCTGGCTTTAGCTGTAGTGTCTCTCTACTTTCTGCGCGCAGGGTTTAGGAACGGCTCGCCATTTTGCCTCTCGCTGGGCGGCATCGCTGCGGGCCTTTGCCTGGCCAGCTCCATACCCGGCAAGCAATATGTGCTGGCGCTTGTGATTGCTGTGCCGCTGTACGCTGTGTTTTATTGGAGGAGCTTAAAGCGAACCGTCGCGTGGAGCTCGCTGGCCGTTATCGTTTACAGCTTTTTGGCGGCTGC
The DNA here is from genome assembly GCA_003218345.1 of Verrucomicrobiota bacterium. Taxonomy (GTDB): domain Bacteria; phylum Verrucomicrobiota; class Verrucomicrobiia; order Chthoniobacterales; family UBA10450; genus Udaeobacter. Next base: position 3,065 of record QHNF01000113.1, read on the forward strand.
CACGCCAATTCTCTGTTACATCATCTTCAATCGCGAACACTACACATATTATGAAGGCGCGTACCTTCACCGTTTCTGGGACGCGGTGCGGGGAACCCCGGCCCCTAATGATATGCGATATTATGTGAGTGGGCTCTGGAACTGTTTTTTTGCTGCCCATTTTTGGCCTCGGCTTTTGTTTCCGGATTTTTTGCCTATTCCGTTGCCGTACTATTTTTTCTTGCTGCCCGGACTTATTCTTGCCGTTGCTCACAGGCGTTATGAGGTCGTGCTGCTGGCAACGCTTCCCGTCGTAGGAGTATTTGTTACGGGGGGACCTGCCGTTGAGCAGCGGCTGTTGCTTGCAATCCCGTTCTGGATCATCCTAATGAGCTTCACGTTTGCCACGTTGCTGAAGCTTCGGCCGTGGCCGGGCGTGCAAGGCGTTGCCTGCGCCCTAGCAGCGCTCATACTGTTGGACGGGCTGGTCCCATCCGTTCGATACATCTACAGCAAGACCACAAGCCCGTTTTCGATTGGCCACTATGCGCAACATCAGGTCGCTGTGTCACGGTTCTTAAAACATGTCGTAGCCGGCCAACAACACCCCGGTCCTCCTCACCTGGAACGCGACGAGTTTAATCGGATTAAAGACATCCCCGATCCTCCTTACGACACATTCATCTGCCAGAATGATGCTTATTCAATCATTCACCTGTTTTTGCATGACTACGATGATGACAAAATCCTCTCCTTTTGCGCGGAATTGCCCTTCTCCTTTGTCATGACCGAGCAGGATGTATGGAACGCGAATAAAAGGGCCATTCTCACTTACGTTCCCGGCAACAAAGATCTGAAGCTGATCTGGGAAAGGGACCCACAGGCAAAAAGGATCATCAGAATCTTTCAATCGCTCCGGGACCTTGGAACAGAGGATTCGCTTTCATTTTCCTTTGGCGGAAGAGTAAGGACGTTCTACGTGCTGAACATCCCTGCCGAGAACATTCCACAGTTTCAGCAACGCGTGAGCACCTTGCCTGCTACTCCTCTCGATAAGGTACCGGCGACACCGCCTTCTCAGCTCAGTTCTCTCCCTGAAGGTGTAACTAACATGTTTGAAGGCGGCAGAGGAACCGGAAAAGGAGAATTTGATTCGCCGTCTGGAATTGCTGTTGATGCCAGCGGAAATATTGTGGTCGCTGATACGAATAACGGGCGCATCGAAAAATTCTCGCCGACCGGCGCCTTTCTTATTACTATGGGAACGAAAGGAAGCGGCCATGGGCAACTAGGACAGCCCAATGGAATCGCGATTGATCGAGCTGGCAACATATACGTCGCAGAAGCTTCCAATCACCGTGTGCAGAAACTCGCTCCCGATGGGACATTCATTGCCGAGTGGGCACCTGGATTTTATGGGCCACGCCGAATCGCCATTGGTCCTGACGACTCAATTTATGTGGTAGATCAGGGACGCACCCGAATTGTGAAGTTTAACCTTGATGGTCAAGTTCTCACGACTTGGGGGACCAAAGGGAATGGCGACGGACAGTTGGACGATCCTACTTCCCTCGCGGTCGACTCCTCAACGAACCAAGTGTATGTGGCCGACCCGCGCAACAAGCGGATACAAGTATTCGACTCGAATGGAAAGTTTCTACGCAAATGGTCGATTCCCGAATGGGGCCTGTACGGCTTTGAAGATCTGGCTATAGATTCGAAAGCACGCCGATTATATGCATCCAGCGCCAACATGAACATAATTTTGGTCTTTGACTTAGACGGAAAGAGAATTGGAACCTTAAGGCCGAAATCGCCCGACAATCTAGATGGGCCCTCAGGTCTCGCTTTGGTGGGCCGGAAGCTCTACGTCCTGAACATGCGTAGCAACCACGTAAGCCAGATCAGTCTCTAAATAACAAAGCGGGCGACGGCGACTATCATTGTTTAGGTTCGATCGAATCGCTTACCAAGTATCTGGGCCGGCCTTTTACTTCTTCGTAAATGCGGGCCAGGTATTCGCCGATGATGCCGAGGCTGATCATCAGGAAACTTCCGATGATAAGCTCCAATAGAATGACAGTAGCGAAACCGCTGACTGCCTGGCCTACCAGTTTCAAGTATAAAGTCTCCAGTCCCAGGATAACTGATAGAACGAGGAAAATCACACCCGAAAATGTGACCAAGTGCAACGGGAACGATGAGAACGCAGTTATTCCTACCAGAGCCAGCTTTAGACGTTTAAATATCGACCAGGTCGATTGACCTACGGAACGTGGCGCCACTTCAAAGGGAATCTGGACGGTGGTGAAACCCATCCAGACAGTCATTCCCCGAAAAAACACGTTGCGCTCGTGCATTTTCAGCCACGCATCCACAGCTTTGCGATTCATCAGTTTGAAATCCGATGCGCCTTTGAAATGGAATCCAGACAGTCTGTTCAAGATGAAATAGAACAACTGGGCGCCAACCCTGCTCGATAATGATTCGCGGCCCCGCTTGCTTTTAACTGCTTCCACAATCTCAGCTCCGGAATTCTGCCACATCCGCACCATATCAGGCAGAAGGGACGGTGGATGTTGCCCATCGGCATCCATCACGATCACAGCGTCACCCCGGGCATGCTCCAGTCCCGCGCTTAAGGCCGATTCCTTGCCAAAGTTACGACTTAGCCGCAAAGCGCAGATCGCCTGGGAGCTTTTCGCTTCGGTTGTTATTATGCGCCAGGTATCGTCAGGTGAGCCATCGTCAACAAGCACGAGTTCGTATGACAGGTTGCACTGGTTTAGAACGCTGCGCACAGCTGTCAAGAAGCTAGATAACTGCGCGCCTTCACGAAAAACGGGGATCACAACCGAAAGCAATGGTCGGTTCATT
>QHNF01000113.1:5930-6480 GCA_003218345.1 Verrucomicrobiota bacterium
TAACGCTTCCATGAGCAGCAACAGTTGTAGCAGGCACCCATACCTGGAAGCGCCCGAGCCAGAGCGGAAGCTTGAAACAGAATTTGGCCGTAATCAAACTCAATGGAAATGCATGTGGATAAGGAAGTCTGCGAACATCGCCCAGACCGGCTCGAAGCATCAATGAGCTTAACGTTCGGTAATCGAAGTAGATCACATGCTCGGGAACCTTGAAAGACGGCCAGCGTCGGCCCATAGCCTTTCTCAATGCACCTCCGATGTCGGGAGTAGCGAGAATAATATGGCCACCCGGTTTTGTGTGACCGACCAATTGCTTAATGAATGATAACGGTTCATAAACGTGCTCGATCAAATGCGTCCCAATTACACAGTCAAATTTGGCTTCAGATGGAACTTGCTCGATGCCTCCAACAAATACTTCGGCGCCGGTCGCGCGCGCGATGTCCGCACTCTCGGGCGAAAAATCGGTCCCAACACAACGGTCAAAGAACGAGCGTGCCTCATCGAGCAGGTAACCATAGCCGCAGCCGATCTCCAAAAGATCGCCACC
>QHNF01000113.1:6598-9431 GCA_003218345.1 Verrucomicrobiota bacterium
TGCATAGCGCTCTCGACAAGCCGCGGGTAAAGATAATGGAGCCCGCATTCCATGCAGCGCGCGACGCGATAGGATCCGTGCAAACGAAATGGAAACTCGCGCAGATCGCTATCGCATGACGGACACGCTGGATACTCCAGATTGGTGGAGATCGCTACGGGTGTTTGGTGGAAAGTCATCTGCCTCGACAGTGCGAGCCGCCCACCAAACTAGAGGACGCGCCAAAACTCCGCAGCTTCATTGCAGAATAAAATACTCTGGTGCAACCAACCCAGCAATCTTGATCTGGTCGCCCAGTCCGAATCACCCCACACGGGCAGAATGAGGCGGCAATTCAAAAAATCTTCGCTCCTGGTTTCGATACAGCCACCGATATCGCGCCACTCACTGAGTGTCCCCTTTCCCACTTGCGCGGCTCGCTGGAAACGCCTATTAGCTTTACCCTCATGGTTCACCATATCGGTCTCTACAAACTCAAGCCGGAGGTCACGCCCGCCCGTGTGGAGGCGATGATGATGAACGCGCGGATGCAGCTCCTGAAAATTCCCGAGGTCTTGAGCATCAAGTGTGGGAAGCGGATCGATCCAGAAGCGCCCTGGCCGTTCTTCATCGCAATTGATTTCGAGTCGATGGACAAATATGCCATCTTCCGCGAGGACTCGATTTTCGTGAAGTTTGTCGAGGAAGTGATCAAGCCGAACACAGAGGATTCGTTGACGCTGGATTTTGAGATGGATCCGGGTAAGGACGTACGCTTTTCGTAGCCGCCGACACGCCTGCCGGCACAGCTGATTGCTATTTTTGCGCGCTGCGCGTAATCATCCGATCGTGATGCGGCTCGGTTATCTTTACTCCCGTTATCCCGTCATCTCGCAAACTTTTTGCGACGCAGAGATGCTGGCGCTGGAACGGCTCGGTATCGAGCTTGAGATCGGCTCGATCTATCCGCCCCTTACCAGTTTGCGGCATGAACATATCTCCTGCTTGCGCGCGCCCATTCACTACGCGCCGCCGCAAGAAATCTTAAAAATTTCAGAAAAAAATGCGAAAATGGCCGGCAAATGGCCGCGCGGACTCGTCGATCGGCACGAGCAGAAATATGGCCCGAGTGTCAAGGCAGAGCAGCGAGCACGCAACGCTCTCTATTTTGCGGACCTCTTCGCGCGCAACGGAGTCGATCATTTTCATGTGCACTTCGCTAATCGCGCTGCGCACACCGCGATTTTCTTGAAAGAGATTTCAGGAATTCCTTTCAGCGTCACCGCGCACGGACAGGATTTCATGAAGGATCTTGGCAACGACGATCTTCTGCGCGAAATCTGCGCTGCCGCGGAGTTCGTTGCGGCCGAAACGGATTACAGTCATGAGTTGCTTTGTCAGCGCTGTCCGGATTCCGCTGCGAAAATTCACCGGGTTTACAACGGGATCGATCTGGAGCGTTTTCCAGCGCCGCTTTCTTCAAAGTCCGGCACGACGCCGCGCATCATCAGCGTAGGCCGGCTTGTCGCGTTCAAAGGATTTGAGGACCTCATCGATGCCTGCGCGGAGCTGGCGCGGCGTGGACTTGATTTTACCTGCGAAATCATTGGCGACGGCCCTTTGCGCAGTGGCCTCCAGGGAAGGATCGCAACGCTGAACCTGTCGGACCGAGTCCATTTGCTCGGCTCATTGTCGCAGGGAGCGGTACTCGAAAGACTCCGCACTGCGGATGTTTTCGCGCTTGCTTCGATGACAGACGCCCAAGGGGCCAGCGATGTTTTTCCAACCGTGATTATCGAAGCAATGGCGGCTGCACAGCCAGTGGTGTCGACCCGTTTAGCTGGAATTCCCGAAGCGGTGGTGCATGGCGAAACAGGATTGCTGGTCGCGCCCGACGACGCGATGGCGCTGGCACAGGCGGTGGGGCAACTCATACAGGACCCCGAATTGCGATTGCGGTATGGCCGCGCCGGACGCGCGCGACTCGAACAACATTTCCAAATCGAGCGCACAGTAGGCCCGCTTATTGAACTCCTGCAGAAAAGGTCGGATGTATCGGCGAAATCCAATCAGCAGCGTACTTCGCACAGCGAAGTGGCTACAGGGATCGCGTACCTGATCGATCGCTGGCCGGATAAAGATTTGCCACTCCTTGAACGCGAGATTGAAGAGATGAAACGGCGCAATCTCGCAATTGCTCCCATCGTATGTGAATTCGACGCAGCCGCTCGTTTGACCCGGAAGATGGAACAAATAGCGCCGCAGCTGGAATTCTTGCCAGACGCAATGGTCATCGAGGCAGAATGGCGGGCAAATCCCACCCTTGCGCAGAAATTGGAAGAAGAGCGAGCGCAGGAAGAGCAGCGCGCACCCGGCGGGATTTTTCTGCGGCAGGCGCGTTTTGCTCTCGCATTGCGCAAACCGCTGTTGGAAAAAAAAGTTTCACATGTCCACGCAACAAGTTCCCGCGCTCTCGTGTGCGGTCTCATCTTGCAGAAAATCGCGAATGTAAGTGTGAGCGCTACGATTGAGCCACGGCCGGAATTACCGCAAAATTGGATCGTTAGTGCGCTACGCAAATGTAAAGGGGGGCGCTTGAGCGATCGCAGATTATTCCGCGATCCCAGCAGCTCATTTCTATTCGATAAGGCGGCGTTGCGCTTTGGTCCGCGAAAAACAGTTGGATTACTCGGACAGAAGATCGGAATCGATTTGAGCCACCTCGGGGTTGCACAAAGTTTCTGGCAGGATTGGGCTGAATTGCTACCGCAGTGGAGACAATGAACAAAAAGGCCATTCTCCTCGCTGGCGGCGCCGGGACGCGGCTCTTTCCGCTTACCAAGATTGTCTGCAA
>QHNF01000114.1 GCA_003218345.1 Verrucomicrobiota bacterium
GCTATTCCAACGGTCGTAAAGTATTCCGACGATTCGGCAGCAACCCGGAGAAAACAGAATCCTTTTCTGGCAGACCTAATAGTCTGCAGCCATCGCAAATAGCGAGGGCCATATGTCGCCTTTGAATTGGAAAAGACCCAACGCGACACCAACGCCGACATCCACACCTGGAGCCACGCCCAGGACTCGACCGACTCCGGCGCCACGTCGAACGCCGCCGCGATAGCTGAGCACACTGACCGGCCCAGGCGGCTAGAGAATTTTCATCCGGCCTTATCGAATGCTGTAGAGTCCGCGGCTTTCTCGTTGCTCATCGGAATGCTCAGCGAGGAGCCTCCCGATTGGCTGAGGTTCACAGAATCCGCAGGACTTGTATGTCCGCATTCGCGCTTTTTCTTTTCGCAAAACTCAATGAAAGCGTTAACCATTTCTGCGTGCGGCAATATCACGATCTACTCCGACTTGTGCTTGAGAAAGGTCAGTCGCGCGCGGATCGCACAGGCACGGGGACTTTATCGACCTTCGGTGCCCAGGTGCGGTTCGATTTACGCGCGGAGGGGTCGGGATTCCCGCTGCTCACGACCAAAAAGCTGCACATCAAGTCGATCGTTTACGAGCTGCTATGGTTTTTGCGCAGCGACACTAACGTTCGATATCTCAATGAACACGGCGTGACGATCTGGGATGAATGGGCTGACGAAGCCGGCGAGCTTGGTCGCGTCTATGGTGCGCAATGGCGCGATTGGCGTGGCGCGAACGGGGTGCGCGTGGATCAAATCGACAAGGTCATCACGGAGATCAAATCAAAGCCGCAGAGTCGTCGCATCATCGTTAGCGCATGGAACCCGGCTGAGGTCGAGAAGATGGCTCTGCCACCATGTCATGTGCTCTTCCAGTTTTATGTACAAAATGGCGAGCTGAGTTGCCAGCTGTACCAGCGCAGCGCTGATTTATTTCTCGGGGTGCCATTCAACATTGCGTCGTATTCACTGCTCACTTTGATGGTCGCGCAAGTATGCGATTTAAAGCCTGGTGAATTTGTCCACACATTCGGTGATCTCCATCTGTATCGAAATCATTTCGATCAAGCGCGCGAACAACTTTTACGTGATTGCCGATCTTTGCCACGCATGCGATTGAACCCGAGCGTCAAAAACATTTATGATTTCAAGTTCGAAGATTTCGAACTCATCGGCTACGACCCCCATCCATCGATCAAGGCTCCCATCTCAGTGTAGCGCGAGCGCCCGGTCCGTCTCGCTTGCTTTGAAAGGACATTCTCCGCTGAGACTTTTGTTATCGTGCGGGGTTAAGTAGGTTGTGAACGTCCTCCGGGGACCCGCGTGCGCTCTGGTGATTTTCCTCGTCGCGGCCACGGCCCTTTTCGGGCAGAACCCTAGCACTTCGGTCGAGATCGATTTGGAGGAACAGACAGCTTATCTCGTTCAAAATGGGCGGCCAATTTTGGCGTCGCCGATTTCGAGCGGCCGTTATGGGCATCTCACTAGATCGGGTTCGTTCAAGATTCTCGAGAAAGAACGAACCCATTACTCGAGTATGTATGGAAAAATTGTCGATGTGGCCGGGAATGCGATTGTGGCGGACGCCGACGCCGACATGCCTGTTCCTCGCGGCGGAAAATTTATTCCCGCGCCAATGCATTACTTCATGCGATTCGCAGGAGCTGACGGAATGCACGCCGGATATCTGCCCGGCTATCCCGCGTCGCACGGCTGCGTCCGAATGCCTCAGCAGTATGCGATCGCGTTTTTCAACTCGGTGAGCGTCGGCACTCCGGTTACTGTGTTCGGCAGGACACCGGTCGGTCGCTATCTGGGGCAATCGCAATCCACATTTCTGCGGGGCAACAACCGATTTGCAGACCCGCGCCTCGGCCCGCGATTTGCCCTGCCTCCGCCGCCTTGGTGGCGATAAGGTAACTCCTGTTTGTCTATAGATGCAGGCGTGCGGATTCTGAACGCAAGAGGTAGCAGCCGACACTCCGAACGCCAGGCGTGACGTAACTAGGTGCTATGGCCGTTGTTGGGCTGCCGTCTTATCGACGTTCGCGCTGGCTGTTTTTGGACCGCGCGAAAGATCGACGAGATCAGTCAAGATATTGAGCGCCTCATCACGCTCCGGATCGATAGCAGGCTCTTTGGTGTCATCTTCGGCGCCAATGGCGGCGATCGAATCCGTGTTCACATCGGAAGCGGCTTCAGGATCAACTTTCGGAGGAACGCCGTTCTTCTTCGCCTCGGCCAATTTTCCAGGATACATGATCAATTGGAGATTCGGTTTATCAACCGTGTCGAGTGTGAGACGATAAATTCGCGGCTCTTCTTGATTCCGCGCCAAGCGCTCTTTCGAACGCATTTCCTTGCGCAGTTTATCGTCCTGAAGTTCCTTTTTTCGCAGATCTTCGTTCAGCGAAATTCGATTTTCATCGAGCTTGTGGCGCAAACGATTGATGTCTTCCATCACGTAATGAAATTCAGGGTCGTTCTTAACCCGCTCTTCCGAGCGTCGCCGCAGTTGATCGACAAACAAGGAATGGGTGTCGGACCACTTCGTGTATTTCGCCTTGGGCACCTCGTCATAGGGCAAGGCGTTCTTTAGTGCTCCTTCGCCGAATTCCGGCAGATCGCTCAAGCTCGGCAAGAGAATATCGGAAGCCACGCCGTGGAGCTGCGTGGAGCCGCCGGCAACCCGATAAAATTTTTGGATGGTCAACTTCAACGCACCGTCTTCGTCGGAATGGCTGCCCAGCAACGAAGCGAACCGGCCGATCGGGAGAATCGTCTGCACCGTGCCTTTACCGAATGTGTTCTTGTCACCGACGATCACAGCGCGACCATAATCCTGGAGAGCAGCTGCGAAAATTTCGCTGGCCGAGGCGCTTTGCCGGCTTGTCAAAACCACGAGCGGCCCCGAATAAGCCATGCTGGTGGGGTCGGGCGAAATCCTGATGCTTCCGTTATAATCTTTCGTCTGAACGATCGGACCAGACTTCAAAAACAAACCCGTGAGCGAGAGCGCCTCCTCCAGTGAGCCGCCCCCATTTTTCCGCAGATCGACAACCAGCCCGGCGATGTTTTCTTTTTTCAGCCGTTTGAGCAGCGCCAACACATCGCGCGTGGTGCTCTTCTGGTGCTTATCCATGTCGGCATAAAAAGAAGGGAGCGTAAGCCATGCGAGCTTTATGGGATCGCCGTTCTCGTCTTTCCTAATAATAATATCGGCACGGGCTTCCTGGTCTTTCAGCTTAATTTCATCGCGCACGAGCTCGACATTTTTCCGACGTGAGGGATCGGTTGCATCCGAAGGAATTACAAGCAAACGCACGCGCGTGCCTTTTTTGCCGCGAATCATCTCGACAACTTTGTCCAACCGCATCTCGCGAACGTCGACATAGTCGGCCTGCCCCTGTGCCACGGCGGTAATCCGGTCGCCCACTTTGAGCCTCCCATCCGCTTGCGCAGGTCCGCCAACAACGAGGCTCTCAATTTTCGCGTATCCATCTTCCGACCGAAGCATGGCGCCGATGCCTACGAGCGAGAGGCCCATGTTAATACTAAAATTCTTCATGTCCGCCTTGCTTAGGTATTCCGAGTGCGGGTCGTACGTCTGGGCGAGCGCATCGAGGAAAAGCTTCATTTGCTCGTCCTTATCTTGCTCATGCACATTACGGGCGAGGCGATCGTAGCGGCGCGCAACCAGTTGCGGGGCAGGCTCAATGGGATGTTCGCTCAGGTGTTCCTGCAACAGCTCATTTGCGATGCGACCCCGCCAGAGCTGATCCGCTTCCGCCGCATCTTTTGGCCACGGCGATTTTTGACGGCTAAGCTCCACCGTCGCGTCGCTCTTGAAGTCGATTGGCTGCTTCAACAGTTCTTTTATTTTCGCGACCCGCTCATCAACGCGTTTGGTGTAGAGAGCGTAAATTTCGTAGGCCGGTTTCAGTGTGCCAAGTAGAACGTCCCCCGCAATAGAGGTGCCGTATTTCGCATTGAGTGTATCAACGTCTTCTTGCGTAAAGAAGAGGTGGCTGAAATCGAGCAACTCCAAATACGTCTGAAGAAACTTTTTCGAAACTTCTTCATTGAGCTTTTGACGGGTGTAATGGCCTTCCTCCAAAAGCCGCCCCACTGACATCGCAATCGTCTCTTTGGACGCCGCCGGGGCTGGCGGAGCTGCGATTGTGGCTGTGAAAAGAATGGCGCAGAGCGCCAGTGATCGTTGTAAAGATAATCTCATCGGTAAAAATAGGGTTTTCCAACTTCGCAGATTTCAGGATGAAGCGCAAGATGACGAGACAAGATCGACATGTGAGTAAATGAGACAATCGCCGAAGGGGAACATTCAAATATTCGCAAGAACACGCGCCTTCAGTTGTAGCGAAGCCCAAGTACAATGAAACCCGCAATGATTTACGAGAGGTTTTGCGGCGGCATTTTCGAAACGAATTGCTATCTGCTTAAGGCTCCTGAGGGCTGGATTCTTTTCGATGCGCCCGATGGGGCCTGCGAATGGGTTGAGTCGCTTGATGTCGACCCTAAGCTTTTGCTCCTGACACACGGGCATATCGATCACGTTCAAGATGTTGCCAGGATCAAGCGGCAGTTTGATTGTCGGATAGGTTGTCACCCGCTCACCGCGCCAATGATTTCCGAGCGGGAATTTTTTCGGAACTTCG
>QHNF01000115.1 GCA_003218345.1 Verrucomicrobiota bacterium
CCGCTTGGCGATGAAGTCATCGTGCTTCCCGGCCATGGTCCACCGACAAAAATCGGAACTGAACGGAGAACCAATCCATTTCTTGCTTGAGTGATGCTACTTTCCGAAGATCAAGGCCTCGCCGTTTCGACGCTCGGGTGGTGTGACGCCAGCGGTTTGTGAATCCTCGACACACGCAGTGGCGAGGTGTCAACGCGCCAAATCTCCGACGCTAAATACCTGACTCTTCAGGTTGGCATGAATGGAGGCTTTGCTGTCGTGCATCATTATGACAGTGTGACAGTGACTGAGTCTGCGAGCGCTTCGCTGGCTTGAATAAGCAGGCAACGCAAATCGAGAAGGGGAGCGCGCAGATCGAAACGACCAGACCGACACCACGAGTGGCTCGTAATAATCCGTAACGATTCGGAGGCAAAATTACGCAATCTATGACTGCTGTTTTATTCGCGAAATTCGCGTGTTCGGATCGATTCGCGTCTATTCGCGTGATTCGCGGGCACAACCTCCTCCTTCTTTGTCCGAATTGGTGTCCATTAGTGGTTA
>QHNF01000091.1 GCA_003218345.1 Verrucomicrobiota bacterium
CCTCGAACCGCAGCACCTTAATCAGCGCGTTCCGATGCGCAACATCTTCACGTGCAAAAACGTTACCGACCACCGACAGCATCCTCGCTCAGATCATTTCCTCAGACGCCCGCGCGCGACTCAATAGCAATCGCATTACAAAATAGATGACGATCGCGGAAGGAATGGCGAGAAAGAGAGAGCCAACAAACGCGGGCCAAAAAGTCGGCCAAACGACCCGTGAAAATACATGCCAATCTATGTAATCACGTAGCCCGAATTGGCGAAATCGTATGCGGTGCGCGACTGGACGATTCAGGCTCCAGCACCCCAAATGGTATTCGGCAAAATAGATCGCGGGCATGGCCCAAATCACCACGTCGTGCAGCGTCACTGCAATCGCAGCTGCGATCTTATTACACCGGGAAATCCATGCCACACCGATCGACAACAACGTTTTAAGAGGATACAGCGGTGTGAATCCAAAGAAAATCCCGATGGCCGAGCCGAGTGCAATGGAGTGCGGCGTGTCGGCGATTGTCATGAGGGTCATGTGATGTTTGCTGAGCCATTGCTTGAGATGCTTCAGCGATCTCGGCAGGCGCGGACCGTCGCTTGGGGTAACAGGCAGATGTTGTTCCTGCACGACGGAAATTCTAATCTAAAACAGCTCCGGCGTCTGTGGCGGTGTCTTGACGATTTGACCCAGTGCCTTGCGCAAGCGAAGCGCCGCGCGCGGCGCATAATCGAGATTGTTGTTGTTGAAAATCACATGCAGCTCATGTGCTTCTCGCGCCAGCTTCTTGTTGCGCTCTGCGACTTCCGCGATCTCATTGTCGCTATAGTCATAATCGAAACGTGCGGCCACCGTCTTGCCCGTGAGGTAACCTTTCGCGTTGCGTCCATGTAGCCGCAGATATGCGACGTTCGAGTTCGTCACCTCGTCCACGTCGGACGGCATGACCATGAAATGATCCGACACAGGCGCATCCACATTCACAAAAGCTGCATGATGCTTTCGCATGAAATCAATCGTCGATTCCAATTGATCTTCGATTGCCCAATTACGGTTTCGAAATTCAATCGCAAGCTCGTAATCGCCCAGCATGTCGATCAACGACTCGAGCTCGCCTAGTTCGTGTTTCCGTGGAGAAAATGCGGGCGAGAGTTGCAGAAGCAATACGCCCAGCTTTCCAGCATCGGCAAAAATCGACATCGAGCGCAGAAAATCTTTGAGCAGCGCTTCCTGCAAATCCGGCGTCGATTTTGCGTTACCTTTCGAATCCGTCTCTGCACGCCTTTGCAAGTCCGGTGGCAACAGCTTCGCCGGTGTCGAATGAAACGAAAACAGTTGATGGAACTTTACGTCGAACGTGAATTCATCCGGCGTTGCCGCGCACCAGCGCTCAATCATTCTCGGTTCGGGCACAGAATAAAACGTCGAGTTCACCTCGACCATTTCGAAGTGCTGCGCGTACCAACTGAGCCGTTCCCCAGCCGGCATCTTCTTCGGATACCAACGCTCGACAAAACCGGGATCCGACCAGCTAGCCGTTCCGACGAGAATTTTTCCGCCTTTCGAACGAATCGAACCTTTTCGAAGCACGCGATACAGGGACAACAAGTGGTGCAGAAATCAAACCTGGCTGCGCGTAAAGAAAGGCAGAAATCACGTTCCCAATATCCAGAAATGGGAAATTGGTTGGGGGGCGGGATTTGAACCCGCGGTCCAGCAGTCGCGGGATTATGTGCCCGGTCGTCGTACACCGGTCAATCGATAAAATCCGACGCCTCCTTTTTGCCGCTTAATAATAAGTTCGAGTTTCCGAGCTTCCGAGAGATGCAGCAATCCGCTCTGCCAAACTGATTTCCAAGGCCCCTTGCCCTTTGTCCATCTTGAGGTACCGGAATTATGCTGCTTGATTCTGCGCGCAACATCATCGGACAATCCGACGTAAAACTTTCCTTCGCGATTTTGGAGGATGTAGACCCGGATAAGTTGCCGGCATGCGGCACTAAGAAATTGGTTGCGGGGGCGGGATTTGAACCCGCGGCCTTCAGGTTATGAGCCTGACGAGCTACCAGGCTGCTCCACCCCGCGCTTTATTTATGTCGAGAAACGCGACTAAAGCAAATTGAAAAAGCAATTCTGAGTGAAGCGAATTCTTCACACCGAACGATATGGCTCCAGCGGTAGGATTCGGCTGTATCTTCCCTGCGGTTGATGCGATTTAAACAGATTTTAGCTGGGTAATCAAGCAAACTCCGCGACTACTCGTGCGAGCTGTTTTACTGCAATTTGCTGGCAGGTCGACGTACGTCCATGCGCAGTTCGTTGACTCCAGTCTTTGTACGAAAAGGCTATCAGAAGGCGTGAGAAGGCGTGATGCCGAGGCTCACCTTTAGCTAATTCTTTATCGCGGTCGTCGCCTCCAACATCGATCTGGCTGCCCAGAAGCGAGCTTAGGTCGCGTGGTTACGGAACCACGCCATGAAACAAAGCAGCGGGTAAATATGCTTGCGGTGATCTCGCTGCTCCTGAAAATGTTCAGTGAGGATTTGCCGCACGAAGCTTGCGTCGAAGAGGCCGGTCTCAGCGAGGGCTGCGGGAGAACAGAGTTCCTCGATGGTGTCTCGCATGTTGTGGTTCAGCCACACCGCGACAGGCATCATGAATCCCGTCTTGCGCCGGTGAATGATCTCATTTGGTAAGAGGCGACGGACCGCTCGCTTCAAAACATACTTGGTCGTTAGGCCACGCAATTTATCTGCGGGTTGAATTCGGGACGCATATTCGACTACGTCACGATCTAAAAAAGGCGCCCGCACTTCCAGCGAATGCGCCATGCTTGCGCGGTCCACTTTCAGCAGGACATTGTCCTGAAGATAAAGTTTCATGCACAAGTATTGCAGCCGCTGAAAGTTTCCCTTCAAACCGCTTTGTCGAATGTGCGCCGAGATGTCTTCGAAGGCATCCTCGCGCAGGAGACGCTGCTGTAAGTCAGCGGACAAGAGTTGTTTCTTCTCCAAGTTGCCGCAGCAGCCCATCCACAAGAGAAAGCGTACTTCTGGCGAGAGCCCGAGGCCTTTGACGAACTGCTGCATCAGAAACTCAACGCTAGCGTAACGATGCGAAACCGGCAGCCGTTGGACGAACGGACGGAGCCAATCGCGCCAACCAAGGGGCAAGAACGAAAGGTTCTCCACCACCTTGTGAGCCTGGAAAGCCGGATAGCCGGCGAACAATTCATCCGCGCCATCCCCCGCCAGAACAACCTTCACATGTTTTGCAGCTAATCGACTGAGCACGTAAGTAGGAATGATCGAGGCGTCGGCAATCGGTTCGTGGAGTGAACGCATAATCTGCGGAAATAGCTCCGCTGCGTGGCTCAAAGTCAGGATCTCCTCGTGATGCTCGGTTCCCAAGAGTGCCGCAACTCGCCGCGCATACGGAGACTCGTCATAACTCGGATGATCGAACCCGATCGAGAAACTGTGCAACCGGTCGCCGGATTGTTCCGTGGCGAGCGCGGTGACAGTGCTCGAATCGAGACCGCCAGAGAGAAGCAAGCCGACGGGCACATCGCTGCGCAGCCGCTTCGTTACCGAATCACGCAGGATGGCAAGCAGATCCTCGGCCCATTCATCGACGTTGCGGTCGCTCACTGGGTTGTCGTCGAGCGGGATGTCCCAATAGCGATTCTTGTGCAGACCGTTCCGATTGAAGAAGAGATAGCCGCCAGGTTCCAGCTTATGAACGTCTTCGAAAATCGTGTGCGGTGCCGGAATGTAACCGTACGTGAAATATTTACTGACCGAGAGGGCGTTCAGACGGCGATCGACGCGGGGATGTACGAGCAGTGCTTTGAGTTCCGAAGCAAAGATCAGTTCGCGGCCGCGCACGCAGTAATAAAGCGGTTTGATGCCGATGCGATCGCGCGCCAGAAATAACCGTTCTTCCTCACGGTCCCAAATCGCGACCGCAAACATCCCGTTGCAACGCTGAAGAGCCTGCACACCGTCGAGCGCGAATTGATTCAGCAACACCTCGGTATCCGATTGTGTGCGGAAAACGCATCCGCGCCGTTCGAGTTCGGCGCGAAGTTCGAGGTAATTATAAACTTCGCCGTTATAGACGATGTGATAGCGTTCGTCGTTCGTGCACATCGGCTGCGCGCCACCCGCGAGATCGATGATACTTAGTCGCCGGTGACCAAGCGCGATTCCAGGTGCGACATGAAACCCTTCGCCGTCTGGTCCGCGCGGCGTCAGCGGCGACGTCATGCGCCGGATCAATTTTTCGACATCAGCGGATTGCTCGTGGAGCTGAGTGAACCCTGCGATTCCACACATGTTTTACGAATCCGCTCGTTGCCGTAAACTCTCTCGCATGAAAGTAGTGCCCCAGTCATAAGTAGCAATCAGCCGTTTGCAAGATCGTCGAATGGGCACGGACAGGTCATGGGCAGAAAATCTTTTGGAGAGTCCGCGTACGATTTGGGTGATCAGTGCGTTCGTCTTTTGCATGTTTGCCGTAACCAATCTGCCGTGGCAGCTGGACGATTACGACCAGGGGCAGCAGGCGTTTACTTCGTTCGAGATGATCAGGGAAGGCCACTGGTTCTTCCAGCGGACCGCGCATGAAAAGATTGCGCAAAAACCTCCACTCGTTGGTTGGGCTTCGGCTGCGGTCTTTGGTGTCACCAGATCGTGGGATATTGCGTGGCGGCTTCCTTCATTTCTGACGGCATTGGTACTGGCGGCCATTTTATTCCGCGCGGCGAATGCCGCTTACGGAACGGCCCCAGCCGTGATCGCCTTGGGCGCGTTTGGTTTGAATTTGTTGAGCGTGCGCCTTGCGACCTTGGTGCGTACCGACATGCCGCTCGCGCTGGTGATCTTTCTGGCCGGACTCTTGATCTGGCAAAAAATTCGTGCTGGCGGGTCGTGGCACCTGCACGAACGATGGGAAATGTTCGCCCTGCTTACAATTTCCATGTTCATAAAAGGGCCGATCGTCTTCGCATTTTTACTTCCTGGTATCGTGCTGTTTCAATGGCTCGCCGCAAAACGGAGAGGGGCAGCCGCGTGGTGCGGTTGGTGGCCATGGATTGCATCGCTCGCCTTGTTTTCGGTGTGGGTAATCTGTGGCATCAAGTTCGTTCCGGGCTTTTATGAGCAGGTCGTTATAAAGGAATTTCTAGGCCGGTTTAGCGAGACTGTGCATCGCTCGCAACCGGTGCTTTTTTATTTCCCGCACCTGCTGCATAAATTTGCGCCTTGGAGCGTGCTGATGCTCGCGCTCGGCTTCGTGTCGTTCCGCCGCGAACGCTGGGGAATTCGCAATCTCCTTCACCAGACAACACCCGATGTCTTCTGGCTGATTTGCTGGAGCTTGGGCGGTTTGATCGTGATGTCGCTGGTTCCGTCGAAACGCGTCGATCGCATTTACCCTGTTGTGCCGACGCTTTGCTTGCTGCTCGCCGCCCAGATCGCCGGCAGCTTGCGAATAAGGCAAACTCGCGACCGCATCCTGCAGTGGAGTGCTGCGGCACTGCTCTTCTCGATGGTGTTTACTGGTGGCTATACGGCCGCAAGAGTCCTGTCCAATTATCGCGACCATGCCGATCATCTCGAGGTTTTCTGCCGCGCGGTAAATGAACAAGCTATCGCAAATCATTGGCGTTACGAAGTTATTTCCGGCCATAGCGGAGGCTACGATGGTATGCTGCTCTACTTGCAGAAACCGCATTTTCTCAAGCCGAGTGAGGCGGTCCAGGAATGGAACGCCTCAGCCCTCGACGCGCTCCTCGTGCCCAAGGATACAATGTCAGAATTGATGCCCGAGCTACAGGACGCGACCATCGCGCCACTCCGGTCAGTTGATAGAAAGACCGATCCACAAATCGGATATTTATTAGTCACGCGGCGGGCCGACTGAGACTTAATTTGTCGATTGTTTCGCCGATGTGGGTTTGATAATTTTGCTTTGAGGATAACAGAGCGATCTCTTCTGTCTTGAGCTGGGGAGATCGCTGACCGACTTCAAAATTTGGCTCCAGCGGTAGGATTCGAACCTACGACCAATCGGTTAACAGCCGACCGCTCTACCACTGAGCTACGCTGGATCGTTCTTACCCGTGCAGCTGCGGGGAGCGTATATCTTGCCTACACTGTGTCAGAGGGCAAGTTTCTGCTTTGCCGCCAGTCTTCTTCACAAAACAAATCGCTGGAAAGATAAACGAGCTGCGTCGATTAGTCAGCTTCACGTTCATCGGCCAGTACAGAACTACGAACTAAAAAGGTGCTCCAAATACAACCGTTGTAACCGTTCGAATCGAACTGCTGTCTTTATACGGGTATCCGATGGGATTTCGCGCGATCTTTAGACAATTGTTTACCAGCGGACTAGTTCGGCGTGCACTGCTTGCATTTTTCATCGTTGCACTCTTCCTCGGCGGCGTTCAGTTGCGCCGCTGGATCGGGGAAACAACGAGGCACGTGCGTTATCAGCACGACATCGTCAACGCTTTTTACTGGGGCAGCGAGACGCTGAAAGAAGCGCGCCGTTTATCGCCCGACGAAGCTTCTGCTAATTCGTTGACAGGATTTTGTCGCGGTTACCTCGCACTCTACGATCGGGTGAAGCATAAGGCATACAAGAAGGATTACGGCCTCGACTATCCGCCGCTGCGACTGCTGGCCATGGCAATCTGGGCCAAGCAGGTGCGCAATCAATTCCCCTGGGTCGATGACGGACACCCAAAGCTGGTCAACCCGTTATTAAAGATCAATCTCCTATGCGAACTGCTTTCCGCAGTGGCGATTTTCCTTCTGGTTCGCTTGTGCGTGCTGCGGTCGTCATGCACAACGCTGTCACCGTTGCTTCGTAACTTATCCCTGCAACAACGCGCTTCGATTTGCGGCCTCGCCGCGGCCAGCGTGGCATGGTTCGAGCCGTCAATGATTCTTGACGCGCATGGCTGGCCGCAATGGGACGTATGGATTCTGCCGTTTTATCTGTTCGCTGCACTCGCAGCGCTGAAAAATCGCTGGTTTTTATGTGGCTGTCTGCTGGCCATAGGCGCAATGGTCAAAGGGCAGCTGTTATTCGTGGCGCCGTTTTTTGTTCTTTGGCCATTGTGGCAAAAACGATGGACCCGCCCGCTGCGCATGCTCGCCGGTTTCACTGCGACCGCGGCACTTATCACTTCGCCGTGGCTTCTGCGCATGCCGGCGGCCTGGATTGCACTCGTCGCTATTACCGGTTCTAGCTGGTTATTTCTTCTGCGACGCAAACTGCCACATCGAGGCGCGTGGATCAGCGGGATCGGCGGATGCGCGGTATTTGTGATCGGCGCTTTCACTGGCGGAGACTTCGCTTGGCTACGAGTCGGTTTTCTGTATGGCAGCGAGCATTACCCCTACCTTGTCATCAGTTCGTGTTACAACCTTCCATCACTTCTCTCCAAGCTTGGCTGGTCATTGAAGGATCCATTCTGGTCAGTTCATTTTGGATCTCTCCATTTCCATCTCACGATGCAATGGACCCTGCGCCTGCTCTATCTTGGCGCGCTCGCGATGTGTGCTTATGGGGCCGCGCGACAAGTTCGCGATCGCGATCCTCGCGTCCTGATTGCAATCACCGCGCCGTGGCTGCTGATGTTCGCGCTGTTGGGGCAGATGCATGAGCGATACCTGATGTGGGGCGCGGTGGTTAGCGCCGTCGCCTTGGGAGTCAGCCTCAGGTTGAGCATCATTCATTTCGTCATCTCGGCCGCGAGCACAGCGATGATTGTGCATGTGATGCTGATCGATAAGAAACTCGAATCCACGCTGCCGGCGATTGATCTACTCAAGCACATTCGATCTTACGCGTCGGGCGTAGTGCTCGCCTGCGTGGCTGTTTACCTGTGGAACACACTTTCGACGCGCATTCCGGTTTTCCAACGTCGAACAGCTCATTCGACCGCGGCGCCTTCCCTGTCACTGGGACCGGAGCCGGAGGAAGCATGAGGTAGGGTTGGCGCGCTGCGCCGATCGGACGCCGCAGCGCCGCGTCTCTACCATCCTTACCGCATTCGGCTCCGCACAAATACGAAGTACAACACGAGCACAATCGCCAGCAGGTAAGTCAGCCAACTGATTTCGCGACCACGTCCACCGAAGCTTTGAAATGGCGTAGCCAATAAAGCCAAGCGTTAGGCCATCTGCAATTGAATAGAACAGCGGAATGGCAATGATGATCAGGAATGCCGGCTCGGTGTAATCCTTCCATCCAATCTTGGCGACATTTTGCATCATCATTGCTCCGACAATCGCCAGGGCCGGCGCAGTAATGGGCGGATACCCACGGGTCATTGCAATCAGCGGGCATAGCGCTAACAAGAAAGCGCAGCGATGACCACCCCGGTCAGCCCTGTCCGCCCGCCTGCTTCCACGCCTGTAGCGCTTTCGATGAAACTTGTGACTGTGCTCGTGCCGAGCGTTGCGCCGGCCACCGCTCAATCATGACCTGAGGCAGGTTTCGAATTTCTTTTCGTTATTGTGAATTGAACCCCCAGAGAACGAATTGAGCCCCCCGCGTAAACTTCACGTCGAAAATTGGGTATTTTGTCCGGGCAGCCGGAAAATCGCGCGCGACGCAAACTCCTATGATCGGAGGCGGCGGCCGAGCCTTCCAATTTTAAGCATCCCTATTGCCGAGCCAATCGCCTGAATAAAAATGCCCCCAGCACGATGAAAAGAACATTGGGGAACCAGACAAGTAGTTCCGGATGCACCTTTGGGTTTCCGCGCAGCGTATCGCCAATGATCACGAAAAGAAAATATGTAACCGCAACGATCAATCCCATGGCGAAACCAATTGAGGTCTCCCGGCGATGCGCTGTTACGCCTAGCGGCACGCCGATTATTGCGAACGCAACGCATGCGAACGGAAATGAAAAGCGTTTGTTGATTTCGGTGCGGCTGGCGCTGCGTTCACGCTGGTTCTCGCTTTTTAATTGCTCAAGTAATTGCTCGATCGACAAAGCAGAACGGCTTGGCCGTTTTTTCTCTTTCTCATACAACTCCTCGAGGCTGATGGGCAGAGTGCCTTCCACCATATTGATTCCGTCACGAATCTTTCGCAGGTTGGATGGATCCTTTTCGTCGCGCTCCTGGTAACGCGCCTGATAAAGGTGCATCAGAATCTGCTTGTTCGCCAAATCGGCTTCGAGCATGCCCGTGCGGGCGTAAGTCACTTTCACCGGCAGTGAATTCTGGTTCAGCTCGAAGACAGTGATGTTCTCGAGCTTGTTGCCTTCTTTTTTCCCCACGTAAATCTTGCGCCCGGGAAATTGATCGATCACCTGATCGCTGCCAAACAGCGCCATTGGGTTGCGCGTCGCCAGATCGAAAATGGTGCTACGCAATTTCTCCTGGGCTGCTGGCGCAGCCTGAACATTGAGCCAGAGACAGATCGCCGTGGAAACAAGCGCGATTCCGGCGAGCGAAACGCAGATGCGCGTGATACTCACGCCGTTTGAGCGCAGTGCGATTAACTCGTTGTCTGCGGAAAGCCGCCCGAACACGAGCAGGATCGCGGTCAACAATCCCCACGGGATGGTGAAGATGAGCGAAAACGGCAACACATAGGCAATGAATGTGATCAGGTATTCCATTGGCACGTCATGATTCACCAGCAACGGCAGCAGCTTGCGAAAAATATTTCCGACAACGAGCACAAGACTCAGCACGGCGATAGCGAACAACACGTTCACGATCAGCTCACGACTAATAAATCGGTCGATCAACTTCATTCTTTGCGGCCACATGTTAGCACAAATTGGTTGCGACGCCGCGCTGCGGCGTCCGGATAGCGCAGCACGCTGTCCCTACCAAAGTCTGGACAATTTGCTAACATCAACACACGATGAGCATTGACATGTACGATGTCGCTGTCATTGGCGGCGGACCAGCTGGTAGCACTGCCGCCGCACTGCTTGCGCGCGCCGGACGGCGCGTGATCGTGTTCGAGCGCGAAAGGTTCCCACGCTTTCACATCGGCGAATCGCTGCTGCCTTTTAGCATGAAAGCGTTTAGCCGGCTGGAGCTGCACGAAAAATTATTGCGCTCCGGTTTCATGAAAAAATTCGGCGGCGAAATCTTTGGCGCGTGTTCCGAGCGGGGAACCAAATTTTATTTCAAGGACGGGTTCCGTTCCCAAAC
>QHNF01000092.1 GCA_003218345.1 Verrucomicrobiota bacterium
TCCTGGATGCACTCGGCCAAGTCGAAGAAATAATCCGTAAATCGGTATCTTCGGGCCAGCCAGCGATCGACCAAAGTCCGATACGCCCGGTTTGCCCAGCTCTTTTCGCCGGGCCAGAAGGAGAAGTTGCGGCGGATTTTCATACCTGTGGGAATCAGATTGCTTAGAAGCAAGTTGGCGCACAGATGCATGTGATGATGCCCGTCGATGCGTGACGGAGGTTTTCCATACAGACGAGCGAATTCGTCAGCTTGGGTCTTGTACGAATAAGCAAATTCTTTTCGTAACGACCAATTATACAGGATCTGCGCGTACTTGTTTCGTCTCAGGAAGCTGACGACTCGATTATGGCAATGTCTAAGGTCTTGCGGACACTTGCCATCGGTAAATGGCTCGGAAAAATTAAGGTGCAATCCGATCTCTAACCCATTCGCGGTTGACAGGTCGGCGGCACGCTCAGAGTCCGCCATGAAAACCATCGCACTGGCCGAGGTGATTCTTTTCTCTTTAAAACATTTGAGAGCGGCATCTGTTTCAGCCATGGAGCGCCCCCAGTCATCGGCATTGATGATCAGCATTTGAGGAAGAAGTCAGCTATCAGATAACAAAGGAACGTTACAGGTTACAAAGTTAAAACGGTTACAATATTGAGGGACAAAACCGCCTAGATCTAGCCTACCGTGTCGCTGGAAGGCGGCGGAGGAGCCGGGCAGGATTGCCTGCGTAAACACCGGAGACGCTAATATCTCTAGTAACAACTGCGCCGGCGCCGATAACCGCGCCATCGCAGATCGTGACCGGGAGGATAGTAGCGTTTGTCCCAATGCTCACGTGATTGCCGACTTTGGTTTTGCGCCAGAGGGCACGTTCCGGCGCCGGTCCTCCAGTAATAAAAGGATCATTAATAAACATAACGCCATGAGAAATGAAGCAATCATCCCCGATTGTGACGAGCTCACAGATAAACGAGTGTGACTGAACACGGCAGCGCCTACCTATGTTCGCTCCATTCTGTATCTCGACAAATGGCCCGACGAAGCTCCCATCTCCTATTGCGCAGCGATAGAGATTGACAGGCTGTACGACGGTGACGTCTTTACCAAACTCAACATCGACAACCCCGACATCCAGGACCTCAGGTCTCTCTAGACGGGGCTGCCTCGATGACCGAAGCCGAAGGTCGTGCTCGTTCAAGGATTAACTCCTCGGCTAGCTCGAGGAGAGCAGAATGCTGACTCGGTTCAAGAACTGCACTCGATGCAACTCCCAGCAATGTGCTTCGTAGACGGCTCGGCCGCGTGCTACAATCGAGTCCGCTTTTTGCGGGTTCCGATAGACGCCTAAAATGGCGTCGGCAAGGCTCTGGGCATTCCCGGGTTCGAAGAAAAGCGCAGATTCCTGGTCGAAATAATCGCGAATACCCCGGGTGTAGGGCACTACTACCGGCTTACCCATCGCAAGGTACTCAAAAATTCTAGTTGGCATATTAATCTCGGTAAACGGGCTGCGGCGGTTCGGAATGATACCGAGATCGATTGAACGAATACTTTTCGCTATCTGAGTTTGCGGCCGGTAACCGTGGTAATGAACGCAGCTCCGTAATCCCAGCTTTTGCATCTGTGCACCGACCTTGTTCATATAAGGCGTGCGATCGCCGAAAATGTGAAATTCCAATGTTGGAATTAGGGATCGCAGTCTAGCAATCGCCTCAAGCGCTGTGTCCAGTCCATGTCGTTCAGCGATGAGGCCGTGGTACATTATTTTAAAGGGCTTCTCACCGTTCGCACTCGTTCGTGTTAGAGAGTCATACTTGGAGGGACGAAAGATATCGCTTTCCGGAGAGTTCATAATGACCTGGATCTTTTCCGAAGGACAACCTCGCGAGATAAACAGTTCTTGAAACGCTTTGTTCGGAGTAAGAATAAGATGGGCGAATGAAATGCTTAACTTCTCCAATCGCCTTAACCACCGGACGAATTGGCTTTCTGCGCCAAGATTATAAATGCTCATCATCAGCTCTGGCATGGGATCGTGGAGATCCAAAATAATCTTCGCACCACGCGCCTTGGGGACTAGTGCACTAAAGACGAGCACATCAGGCATGTTATGCACGTGGACAAAGTTGTATCGTCGAAAGATCGATTGGGAAGTGAGTTGGAGAAACGACCTCAGGAGGAAAATGGTGTATTGTCCGATATACGTAATCTTCCCGCGGCGGCGGCGGCTAAGGGGAATGACGCCATTGATGATTTCGCGTCGCGGCTCTTCCACGTTTTTCTGAAGACAGATGAGATCGATGAGGACTCCCTCTCGCGCGAGCGCCTCGGCAGCTCGGCGAGGTCGAGGATCGGCGGGGTAATAGGAAAATAGGAGAACCGCTCCGCGCTTGCCACGCAGCCGCTGTAATGCTCGTTTTTTACTCTCGCCGTTCCTAGAAATCTCACCGGCGCACGAAATTCTCGGAGCTAATGATTCACTTTGGACTCCCTTAACTCTACCTGCGTTCTCAGCCTGGAGGACAAAAGCAGCGACCTCCCGCGGAAGCGGCTGCCAGTACTCGCCCGAATACTTCGTGCGGACGTGCTCAAGTAGCTGCCTGTAAAGCCCGACTGGATACTCACCATCTTTTTTGCGTGGTAGTCCCGAGAAGGCCATGTAGTCAGGGTGTGCATCGACCAGAACCATGCCGCCGTTCTGCGCGATCCAATCGAGCTTTCGCAGCCAAATATCGGCTGTAGTTTCTCGCAACAGCGAGAAAAGGGTGGAATCTTGAGGAAGGGTATAAGGGAGCTCAACATAGCCTTTTGAAGAAGAGTTGATTGATCGTTGATGGTTGACGGAGCCGTCGTTTGGGCGCGGGACCCAAAATGGGAAGATAGTCTGACCCCCATCTGGCTGCGGCTCGAATGGGTCGGTGTCGAAGGTGGACGCATCGTACTGCACATCGAGATCATGCAGCCAATCGAGATTACGCAACATGAACCCCGACCTGAATCCCGATGCGCTCCATTCACGCGCATAGCTGTTGATCTTTGCTGCGCGTCGTTTGAACCCGCGGCGCGAGGCAAAGAGATGGCCATCATGTTTAAGATCGTGTATCCCAACCTCGAATCCTCGGGCGGTGAGTTCCTCCCTTAAATCGGTTGGAACGCGATAATCTCCTTCGGGGACAAAGTTAAACGAGGAGCGAAATCCAAGCTCCTTCTCCAATTGCATCAAGGACCGGCATTTGGCGAGACCAGCCTTGCTCTCAACATCATGCGTCAGCACGAATGCAAATTTTTTGCCCTCCGGCCAGCCTGGCCAGTTCTCCGGCGGCTGCTCCGATCCCGGCATGATAGGCCAGACGTCTCCAATACGCTTGCGCATCCGCAGGGCCAGCCTTCGGCGAATCGCCGCTCGAAGGGATTGGGGAACGAAGGGCTTTAGCCCGTAATAAATTCTATTGCGTAACACGAGGTATCACCAGCTCGATGGTCGCGTTACTCGTCGCCGCAAGCACCTGAGCAATCGGGACCGACCGCTTACAAGAGTTGGAACCGCAGCAGAAACGAGGAAGGCAGACGACTAAGAGTCGCTATTGAGCCATTTCGGACCGTAGGAACGCGCCTTGTTAACTATCACGGCAACGTTGTTTCGCTCCGCGACCAACTTCCCGTAGCCACGCTTAATACCCTCGCGGTTGTCCTTTTCCGCTTCGACCACGACCAAAAGCTTGTCCAGGAAAGCGGCCATGCCCCACGTGGGACTCGTCTGGCTTAACTGAGGCATATCAAAAATAACGTAGTCAAAGTCGCTCGCTTTTAGATTTGGCATCATGTCGAAGAATTTTCTCAAGCCGAGCTGCGCGGGCCCAACATTGGGGGATCCCACGGTAGCTAGATAGAGATTGTCCGCGACCGAGTCGATGGCACCCTTTGGCTTAAGAGCCGCGCTAAGCGAATACGCAGGCTTGCCCTTGAAAAACTGATGAACGTCCTCCGGACCCAGGTTTACATCGACAAGAAGGACCTTACCTTCATTGGTTTCCGAAAGTGAGGCAGCGAGCCCGGCAGCGAGAGTAGAAGTTCCCGCCGCTGCCGAAAAGCCGGCAATACCAACGAGCTTCGGCTTATGCGTCAAATGATTGAGCTCAAAATAGAGACCGAGGCGATCCCGAATTGCGTCACAATATGGCCGCATAAAATGGCCGGTCTCCCATGGCGCCAGCTTGGCGCGGGGTCGGCTGGTTGCGGGTGCTCCCGGATTCGCGGGCGAACCATTTCGAGACGAGGCCCGACGCCCGTTCAAGGCGCGGGAATATGGTATTGAGAGCATGAGAGGAATGTGCAACTGCGTCTCCAGTTCGAGTGGCCGCCCAACGGTCCGGTTTAACAGCAACCCTCTTAACAACGCTAACGCGATACCAAGAGCTATCCCACCGCCGGCTAGTCCCAGGGCGATCTTATCGCGCGTTTTAGTGTCCAGCATGGGAGGGGACGGCCGCTGGACGGCGCTAATGTTGGGCATTTTGGAGGGATCCAAAGCCTCATCGATCCGGGCCTTTTCGAGCGATGCCGCGAAATACTTGTAATTCGCTTCGTCCATCTCTCGTTTGCGCTCCAATTCTTCAATTTGCGGACCCAGCTCCGAAAGCTGCTTCGTCCTCTGTTGAATATCGCGGAGCCGGGCCTTAAATGCCTCGATCTTGGCCTGCGTGCCGGCGACCTGAGCCTTTACGCTGTCCAGGGTTTTTTCAGATGGCGAGCTTTTTGATCTCCACTGCTTTGGCTTCTTCTTGCCCATCTCGGTGGCGAGGGCCTGTTGTTCGAGCAGGTCCGCCTCGGCGGCGTTAAGCTGTTCCTTGGTTTTCGCCGCCTCACTGGTAAGCGCGTCTGAGCCGTCCTTTAGCGAGACGATCCCCGTCTTGTCCCTCAGCGACCGTAGGGTATCCTCTGTTTGGTTTAAGCGCGCTCGAACCTGATCAGTTTGTTGGGTTACGAAATCGAAGGCGCCAGCAGATCGGTGCACTTCAAGATGCTTGATGAAATAACGACTTAAGAGCTCCTGCAAAACGAGCGTGGCAATCTGCGGATCACGATTCTTGAAGGAAACCAACATAACGTCGCTTCCTTTGGACGCCGTGACTTGCAACCCCGAAACAATGCTGCCAGCAGCGGCTTCCTTCGAGGGCGCTCCAAGCCGTTTGGGACCGATGGCCTCAGCAACCTGGGCAGCCAAGTCCCAGCTTGTGAGGATCTGGACTTCGGAATCGATCACGCTATCGGTCGTTTTCGACGCCTGGTTCGGGCGCGTTGTATTGTCGATTGAATCGACAGCGCTTCTTTCTAGAACATAGCGTACGAGCAATTTGGCCTGGGATTGGTACACAGGTGGGTAGAGAAAATAGAACGCTGCCGCGGCGATGATGCCCACCAGCGCGAGAAGTATTATTGACCACTTGCGCTTGAATAGAGCAAATAGGATGGCACTCAGGTTCATACCGGAGTGTTGTTGCGTTTCACGTCGGATTTCAGTCATAGTTTAGCCCTTAGTCGAGATGCGGGTAGATCAGTGAGCCCGCCAGTCGGTTGAGGACCAATGGCAACCTGCCAAAGATCCTCTTATGTAAGCCAGAGTGATGGGGGGCAGCAACTAAGCACTTCCGACCTGATGGATCAACTCGGAAGTAATCAATTGTTTCTTCTCTGGTGTCCCACGAAAGCTTGAATCGTCGCAACCCATCGTTGTCGCACCCGGTTCGCCCGAAATGTAATTTTTCTGCTTCGCCGCGCGCCAAGAACTGAATGCCTTGCCACATGACAAGATTGTTCGCGCGGAATTCTTGGAACCTTTTGTCGGATGCGCCATATTTATAAAGCGCGTTCTTTCCGAAACGAAAGAAGATCGCAGCGGCAATCGGGCGCGACCCACGCCTTGCGAGGACAATGAAACCGAGGGTTTGATGATGTGCTCGTAGATGTTCAGGAAAAATGACGCCGGTTGCGGCGGGATGCCGTGGCGCCGGCGCGTTTGAAGATGGAGCCGGTAAAAATCGCGAATGGCCGGCCGATTGCGGACGACGACCGTGCTCACACCGCTGCGTTGGGCCTTGCGAATGGCCCGGCGGACTGGACTGGCGAAGCGAGTGGTCAACTCTTCGGCGCCATTGCGCAAATCCAGCGTATGCCCGTAAAATTCCGCGGCTGAACTCTCGGCGACTCTAAACAATTTTCCGCCGCGAATTTCAAGGTATCTCCAACGGCGCTCTTGCGCGAAGCGAACAAGCTGATCTCGTACCAAGCCCACCGCTTCCGGATCAAAGATGAGCGGTTCGCACGCATCGCTAAATGGAAGGCAGACACCGCGGCGCCCCGTGAAAGGGCTCCGCACTTCCATCAGCGGAATCAACGCCGCCAGTCTGTGCCCGCGGGAAAACTGAAGATAGAAAGGTTGATGGTTATAAGTTTCGTGAAGCACCTTTGCCCAGGCACTCGTGTGGAAACAACCGGCATCGCGATGCAAAGCAACAACATGGTCCCAACCGGGATCGAGGACAGGATTGAGGAGCCGCATTTGGAGCGATTTGCCGCTCGTTCTCGGCTCGACGAAGGAATAGTCGCCGGAGAGAGGCACAGCTTCTTCCGTTTCTGAGTTGGCTGATTGAAGAACCTTCAAGGCTTTTTTTGCTAGACGAGCGCTCCCACTGCAACAGTCTCGCTGACGCAACGAGCGACATATTCGATTTGCTCTTCCGTTAATTCAGGAAACATCGGCAAAGAAACAAATTCTCCGGCGAGATTCTCCGCGACCGGAAACGCGCCCGCTGTGTAGCCTAGGTTTTGGCAAGCCTCCTGAAGATGGACCGGAATGGGATAGTGCACACCGCACCCGATCCCAACTTCTTCCAGACGTCTCCGGACTTCATCGCGTTCCTGTACTCGAATCGCATAAACGTGATAAACGTGCCGCGCATAATTCGCCTCGAACGGCGTGGCAACCTCGTCGACTCCGGCGAAAGCCTGATTGTATTGCAGCGCGTGTTCACGCCGCCGGAGATTCGCTTCTTCAAGGTGACGTAATTTGATGGACAGGACTGCCGCTTGAATGCCGTCCATCCGGCAATTCCAACCAACCAAAGTGTGATAATACTTTCGGGTCTGACCGTGATCTCTAAGGACCTGGATTTTCTCTCGTAACTCGGGGTCGTTCGTCACGACTGCGCCGGCCTCCCCGAACGCGCCAAGATTTTTTCCAGGATAGAAGCTAAAACAACCGGCGTCGCCTAAGGTGCCTGCTTTTTGGCCCTTGTACTCAGCGCCATGAGCTTGAGCGGCATCTTCAATAACAAAGAGTCCGTGTGTGCGCGCGAATTCTACAATCGGATCCATGTCGGCTGGTTGGCCGAAAAGGTGAACCGGAATGATCGCCTTGGTTTTTGACGTGAGGCTCTTCTTCAGTTCGGCCGGGTTCAGCGTGAATGTGTTCTCGTCCACATCGACAAACACTGGCTGAGCTTTGCAATAGGTAATTGCCTCGGCCGTGGCGATGAATGTGTTCGGGACCGTGATTACTTCGTCGCCTTCTCCAATCCCAAGCGCCAGGAGAGCCAGCCAAAGGGCGTCTGTGCCATTCCCCACACCGATGACGTAAGAGGAGCCGCAGTAGGCCGCGAACTCTTCTTCGAAGCTTTCCACGAATGGCCCGCCAGCAAACGCGCTACTCTCGATTACTTCGCGAATAGCGCGATCGAACTTTTCGATCAGGGGGGCATGATGCGCCTTTAGATCAAGAAAAGGAACTTTCATCTGCGGCTCTGCGTTTCTTCCGGTTTTGCCGGATTGCCGGTTACGGTCGTATTTTGCGCGATGAGCTGCTGCGTGGATGGTTCGCCACTCATCCGGCAAATGCTTCAGCTTGCAGAATCTCTTCGGCTTTGGCGAATCTGGGAGCCGGTGCTGCACCATTCGAAAACGTCATCGGTGCGCCGTGCATTTTGAGAGAAGCGGAAGCCGCTTCGAGGATCCTGATCATCTCCAGCCCCTGACGGCCACCCGTTATTGGTTGAGAAAGCGTTTCGATGCAATCAAGAAAATGTTGGCAGGCGAGCTTTAGCGGTTCCTCCTGCTGGATGTGCGGGATGTAGCTGTCCCCATAATGGTACGAGTATTGAAATTCAGCGAATGTGTCGTAGTGTGGCGGCCGTTCCACTCGTGCATCGTAGATGCGGATTTTTTCGCGCGTCCGCAAATCGTCATATACGATCATGCGCCGCGTTCCGACGATGGTCATTTCGCGAATTTTCCTCGGTTCGAGCCAACTGCTCTGGATGGTGGCGAAGCGCTTTTGCGGGAAGAAAAGTGACATATTAGTCACGTCCTCCACGTCAGGCGTGATATGAGCGTTACCCTGGCAGTTAATCGCAGTCGGAAATTCGCCGAGAATGTGGAGAATGATCGAAATATCGTGCGGCGCCAGATCCCAGGCGACATTGATATCCTTTTGGAAAAGTCCGAGGTTGAGACGCCGACAATTAATATAGCGGATGCGGCCCAGATCCCCGGCTTGAACAATTTCGGCAATCTTTTGCACTGGCGCTGAATAGAGAAAAGTGTGATCGATCATCAAAACGAGACCGTTGCGCTGAGCGATTTCGATTAGTTCCTCACACTCGGCGGAAGAAGACGCCATCGGCTTTTCGATGAATGTATGCTTGCCTGCGAGCAAGCTCGCCTTTGCCAATGAATAATGATGCTTCACCGGCGTAGCAATAACGACGGCGTCCAGCCCGCTATCATGGAGAAATTGCTGCGAGTCAGTCATGCCTTCCACATCCGGATACAGCGTGCTGAGATGTTTTAAGCGCGCCATATTGACGTCGCAGACCGCTTTGAGCCGACAGTCCGGGAGGCTTCTGAAGTTGCGAACCAGAAGCGGTCCCCAATAACCGCATCCGAGCACGCCGACTGCGACTTGTTTTTTCATATTTTTCGAGCCGTTTGTTTCAAGCTTGTGAAATCGTCGTCGTCGGTGAGCGACCGCTTCCACCCTGCCGATCGGGTGCCGCGGTTGGGCGAGCGCGTCGATCCTGGTGATTGCATTGCGCTTCCGGTCGGGATTCGAAGACTTGTCCAGCCATAACGCCGCTGGTCTTGAACATAATTTTCAGATCGAGTAAGACGGACATGTTCTTGAGATAGAACAAATCCATCGCGATCATCTGGTTGAACGTCGTTTTGTTTTTGCCGCTCACCTGCCAGTATCCGGTCAGGCCCGGCAGCCCGTTTACGCGTTCCCGTTGCCACGGCTCATAATGAGCAAACTCATTTGGCGTGCAGGGCCGCGGACCAACCAGACTCATCTCACCGCGAAGCACGTTGAAAATTTGAGGCAACTCATCCAGACCGCTCGCACGCAGAATTCGCCCGAAAGGGGCCAGGCGCGGGTCGCCATAAGCATCCAGCTTCGTCATCGGACGATCGACCCGCATTAACTCTTGGAAGTAGTGTTCGTGAGTTTGTGTCTCAGCGCTCAACTTCATTGTTCGCAACTTCCAGATAAAAAAACGTCTCCCGCCGAGGCCGATGCGTTCCTGCCGGTAGAAAATTGGACCGGGCGAGGCGATTCGCGTCACTAGCATGAGCAAAATCATCAGCGGCAGCCAGACCGGCAGCGAAAGCAGGACGCAGGTAATATCCAGGCCGGATTTCCAGCCAGGCACCCTGCTTAGAGAAGTTGCCGAGAGGTCGCTCGCAACGTGCACAGCGTTCTCCCCATTACGGCTCGCTCGGGGCAGGCTGCCGCCCTTGGTCGCTCGCCCGGCGTCCGGGAAATGACCTTCTATCCTCATCTGGTGTATTCTTTCAGTGTTGCTGCTACCCCGCTAACTCCCAAGGCGTAGATTGGAGGAAACCACATTTAGTGTTTCCGTCTACCAAGGAAATGTGACAAAGGAGTAAACTCTCGAACCATACACTCTTGAAAATGCGCAACACGACCGCCAAAGCCGGGCCTCGAAATCAAATTCGGGCCCGTAACGTACCGCGGGAATGCAAGCAGCAAGAGATGCTGAGAGACACTGCTGTCGGATTAGTTTACTTTCCCGCACGCTAACTACTACGGAAACTGTAAGAGGAAAGTCGTTAATATTTGCAGAGATCAGAGAATATCCGATAAAATGCTGATCCACAGGCGCAGTTCCCAATTTCTCTGCAGATCTGGTAGTTTCCAGGCGCCGACTAGCGTCGCTACTCGATTTCGGAAAGGAGCACCTCGAGATTCTCGCTACTGGCATTTTTATCCTCGGTCAGCCCCGCTTGCAGCAAACATTGGAGGCAAAGTCCGCTGCCCACACGCAGCACGCCGCGACAATGCGGGCACTCGTCAGGTTCATGCGTGCCAAGCGAATCAGTGAAGCCGAAGAGGTTCATTTGAGGAAAGTCAAATCGCAGAGAGCGTCGGGACGGTGGCGCCATCGTACATCGACCACGTTCCACTGGGAAGGAGCAGCGTCGCCAAAAGCTCGGAGACCAAGCAGGCCAGATGCAATGTCGAACGCTTTACCGTGCATAAGCACTTCTACGGAGGCTGAAGGGCAAAGTTCCCAAAAACCTGCGCAAAAAGAAAAAATATATAAAGCAACACGCAGTTCATTTCCGAGCAGTGTGCAATCCGGTAGAGTCGCTTCCTTAAGCGCACAGATTGATGCAAAAGAATCCCGCGTGCCATGCGGGCTGAGCCATTAAGCGGTCGGATAGAGAAAACGGATGGGCCGGAACCGTTTTCTTGCGAGTAGTTCTTTAACGCGCATCGATGTAATTCAAAGTTGGGCCTGCTGACTCATTCTGCTTCGTGCGTCAAAGCACATTAACAAGCCTCTTCATGCAGCATTTTTAACTGTTGTGGCGCGTGTGAGGACAACCCACCCGATTCCTTTGCGCAATGCCTGTAAAAGCTGTATCACCCATATCGGTGCCGAAATGTCGAAAATTCTAAAGAGCGCGATCGTCGCGGCAAAGGAGACCATGCAGTCCCTTGTCGATCTGGATACGCAGGTCGCGAAGGCAGCGGACATGATCGAGCAATGTTTGCGCGCCAGAAACAAATTGCTCGTCTGTGGGAATGGCGGTAGTGCGGCCGATGCGTCGCATTTTGCAACGGAGTTTGTGGTGCGCTTTCTGAAAGATCGTCCCGCTTTTCCGGCAATCTGTCTCGCCGGCGATGGCGGACTGCTCACCGCTGCGGGTAATGATTATGGTTTCGACGAAATTTTCGTGCGCCAGGTCGCAGCATTTGGTCTGCCAGGAGACATGCTCATTTGTCTCACCACTTCCGGCCAATCGAAAAACGTGGTGCGCGCACTGGAAGAGGCAAAAGCGCGCAAACTGAAAACGATCGCCTTGCTTGGTCGTGATGGCGGATCAACCATTGGCATGGCGGACCTCGATCTTTTGGTTGCTGGCAATTCAACTGCGCGGATTCAGGAAGCCCACCAGCTTTTGCTTCATGTCCTCTGCGAAATTGTCGAGTCACGTCTCAGCTGAGGAAGGCCCGACGAAACACGCGAAAGATGTTTCAAATAAAACAGTCCATCGCAGGAATTATTTGCGTGATTCGTGTGTTCCGTGGGCTAAAAAAAACGTTTCGCTTACTCCGATTTTTTCAGGAGGCGCTCGCGTTCGCGGTTCAACTGCCGGCGCTCGCCCGCG
>QHNF01000471.1 GCA_003218345.1 Verrucomicrobiota bacterium
TCGGTGGGCTCTATCGCGGTTGATCTTGCCCAAAGAATTTTCGGTCAACTTAGCAATTGCAAGGTCCTGGTTCTGGGAGCGGGTGAAACGAGCGAGCGTACGGCCCGCGCGCTCGTCTCTCGCGGTGTGAGCGATCTGCGGGTGAGCAATCGCTCGAGCGGCCGGGCCACGGAGTTGGCGCAACGGGTCGGCGGTCAAGCCGTTGAATTTGATGAATGGCCGGCGCAATGCCGCGAGATTGATATCTTAATTACATCCACATCTTCCGAAATGCCGCTGCTGACGCCGGCGAATCTGGCGCCGATGTTGTGCGATCGCATCGATCGTCCACTTTTCATCATCGACATCGATCCGACCGTGAACGAACTAGAAGGTGTTTATCTTTACGACATTGATTCGTTGCGATCTGTCGCGGAGCAATCGCTTGCGATGCGCCGCCAGCAAATAGCCTCTGCCGAAGCCATCATTGCTCAGCACGTAGCAGATTTTGGCGAAAAGATTTTGCATGAATTGAGTTGTGTATCGCGAACTGGCGAGCATGCACCGGTCGGTGATAGTTCGCTGCGCACTTCGCAGCTGTAGGGGAAGCTGCCAGCTTCCCATACAGGAGCTACATTTGCGCCATGGCTGAGACAATCGTTCTCGGTACGCGCGGCAGCGAACTTGCGCGCGCCCAAGCCCGTTTGGTTGAGAAGGCAATTCAAACGCTGCGACCCGAATTGCAGATCGAGACTAAAATTATCGACACGAAAGGCGACAAAACAAAAGCCGTCGATCTTCGCGCCGGACGAAAAGGATTGTTCACAGCAGAAATCGAGCGAGCGCTTCTCGCCGGAGATGTGGATGTGGCGGTTCATAGCGCGAAAGATCTGCCGAGTGAAACGAGTCCAGGCTTGGAAATCGCAGCGGTTCTTTCCCGGGCGCAGATTAGCGACGCATTGATTTCGAAACATCCGCGCGGTTTAGGTTCGCTTCCACGGGGCGCCGCAATAGCAACCGGCAGCGTGCGAAGGAGACGCCAGTTACTCTGGCAGCGGGCAGATCTCAGACTTATCGATCTTCGCGGCAATGTGCCGACCCGGCTGCGCAAATTGGCGGACAATGATTGGGACGCAATCGTGTTGGCTCGCGCGGGTCTCGAACGGCTTGGGCGGTCGCCAGCTCGCAACGAAATCAGCTTCGAGGGCAGGCGGTTTTTTTCCGAGACTCTTCCGAGCGAAATTTTTTTGCCAGCAGGCGGACAGGGAATAATCGCTCTTCAAGTTCGCAACAATGATCAAACCACAACGGCGATTGTCGATCTTGTGAACGATCGCGAGACGTTGCTTTGTTTGCGGCGGAGCGAGAGTTTCTGCGTTTGTTAAATGTCGATTGCAATGCGCCGGTGGGCGTTCTGGCCGGGATCGACAACGGGGTGATGAAAGTACGGGCGCAATTTTTCCTGAATGAATCGGCAACCCCCTGGCAAGCCGACGTGGAGGGCATTCCCGATGATTGCCAGTGTTTAGCCTCGCAATTGCTGGACCGACTACGAGCACAAGATGGGCACGAGC
>QHNF01000470.1 GCA_003218345.1 Verrucomicrobiota bacterium
CAACATGGCCTCGCCGAGGTTGGGCTGAAGAGTGAGAGCGGTTTCAGCTGCCTGCCGCGCCTCTTCACGGAGGGCGAGCGTTGGTTGAAGACTCTGTGAGATATAGCCGCGCGCGTCAACGATTGACAGCAGCGCCCAACTAAGGGCGAACTTCGGATCCAACCGCACTGCTTCTTTGAGGTATTTCTGTGCGCCAAGAGAGTTGGCGGATGTGTTAGCGGTTTTCAAACTATAAGCCAGGCCGCGCAGGTAAGCATCGTAAGCTTCGAGATTCTCCGTGGGTTTGGCGGCGATGACTTGCTCTTCCTGACCCGTGAGGTGCACTCGTAATTGATCGGCAATAGCTTTGGCCACTTCACTCTCGACCGAAAAGATGTCGGTCAGTTTGCGGTCGAAGGTATCGGCCCAAAGATGTGAATCATTGGCGGCTTTAATCAGCTGCACGTTTACGCGCACGGCGTCGCCGCTCTTCTGGACGCTTCCTTCCAGGATGTGAGCGACGCCAAGCAGCTTGCCGATCTCGGGCAGATTTTCAGGTGCGCTTTTGTAATGCTGTGTGGACGTACGCGAGATCACCTTAAGATCAGCGATCTTGGATAAGCGCGTCAAAATTTCGTCCTGAATGCCGTCCGCAAAGTAGGCGTTGGCCTTGTCTTCGCTCCGGTTTTCGAACGGTAGAACCGCGATGCTTTTTTCCGGCGCAGGTACCGTCGATCCCACGCGATAACGGGAAAACATTGCGATGCCAGCGACGATCGCCCCGGCCACAAGCAACACTGCCGTCATTGCCGCCCAGCGCAGACGCGTCCGGCGTTTCTGCAGGGTTTCGAATCTCCGCGGCAGCTTCGCATTGCCAAATTGATCGTCATAGAGGTTCACGACCGAGACGCGCATGCCATGCTTCGCTTCGCACGAACCAAGATCGTGCAAGAGTGCTCGCCACTGCTCGTATTCTTCAAGGTCTTCGGCGACGTGTTTGGAGAGAAGAATGTGACCGGCGTCCCCGCAATCCATCACCCGTTTGGCCATGTTGATTCCAGCGCCCGTGAGATTGGCCCGTTCGGTTACATCCACAACCCCGCTAACGGGACCGCTATGGATTCCCATCCGAACTTGCAGGCGAGCATGTTCCTTGAGCGCGCGGCTGATCTCCACCGCGCATTGCGCAGGCGCTTCCGGACTCGTATAAAACACCAGCGCCATTCCGTCGCCGGTTGGAATTTTAATTAAGCGACCGGTGGCTTCGGCTCGTTGAAATTGCTCGGACGCGCGAACAATCTGGTTTAGTTCTTCAACCGCCGCGTGCTGGTCGTTAACCGAAAGCTTCGAATAGCCAACGATGTCGATGAATAAGACATGGGCGATCTCGAGCTGGATCTCTTTTTTAACCTCAGCGGACATATGGATTCACACGGAAACGTCCGTCGCAGATACTCGCAATCTATTGCCAACGGTCGAGAGCAAATGGCCGCGGTGCAGCAAGCAACGAAATAACCCGGTGACAGCCCGGCGTGTTATAGCTCGCCCCGAGCGGGTCACCACACGGCGCCCTTTCATGTCTTGACACGCGAAAGCTAGCTGCCGCAAGATCGATAACCTAACGACCTGCGCTTTATGGATCCAAATGCCGCCAGGAATTTCATTGTTCGAAACGCGTTCCTCTGCGCTGCCGCAATCGGGATCACAAGTTGTGGCACTGCGACTTTCAGCAAAACCGGAAGCGACGCGCGAATCGAAAGTCTGCGCAGTTTTCAGCTCGCATTCATCGACGAGTTCGCTGTGCCTGGCAAACGTTTCAACGCTGTCGCGTTCGAAGCCAAGGTGAATGAAGGCAACGCGAAATTTCAGCAGGCCATTGCCGAGGAGAAATTCACGGCGCGTCGTCCGGTGCTAAACGATCTCGCCGCGCAATTCAAGGCTGACGCGGCACACATACGCAGCAAAGCCAGCCGCGGCAAAGTCACTCCCGCGCTGGCAAGCGAGATGAAGAAAGACACCAACAAGATT
>QHNF01000093.1:0-1166 GCA_003218345.1 Verrucomicrobiota bacterium
GCTTTGACGCTTCAACGGATTTGAAAATGGCGCGCGAAGATCGACAATGCGCAGTGACATGCGCGCACTCCTAGCCCTCGAAGACGGTCGATCTTTCGAGGGCGAATCATTTGGTGCGACCGGCTCCCGCGTAGGAGAGGTTTGTTTCAACACAGCGATGACCGGTTATCAGGAAGTGCTGACCGATCCGTCTTATCGCGGGCAGATCGTAGCGATGACATATCCTTTGATCGGAAACTACGGCACCAATTCGCTCGACCAGGAAAGCCGCTCGCCGCACGTACGCGGCTTTGTCATCGAAGAATTGAGTGAAATCCCAAGCAACTGGCGCTCGGAAATGTCGCTCAATGAATATTTGCAGAAATGGAATATCCCAGGTGTTCAGGGAATCGATACGCGCGCACTAACACGGCATCTGCGCACCCGCGGCGCGATGAAAGCGTGTTTGACGACAGAAGACATTTCGCCCGAGGAAGCAACGCAGGAGGCGATCAAAGGCGAGGGAGTCATCGGCATGGATTACGTTTGCGAAGTCTCAGCGCGCGAGGCTTATCAATGGGATCCCGAGGACAAATTAAGCGAGCCGTGGTCGATTGGGTCTGGCAACGGCGGGATCAAATCCAGCCTTCCCCTAGTCCGATTTCACATCGTGGCCTATGATTACGGTATCAAAGAAAATATTCTGCGGCTTTTACGCCAGAAAGGCTTTCGCGCCACTGTCGTTCCAGCAACTACCACCGCCGAAGAAGTGGTTGCCCTGAATCCGGATGGGGTTTTTCTTTCCAATGGACCGGGCGACCCAGCGGCTCTGTCTTATGCGCACAAAGCAACGCACGATTTGATGGGCAAAAAACCGATTTTCGGGATTTGTCTTGGCCACCAAATTCTCGGGTTCGCATTCGGTGGATTGACCTACAAATTGAAATTTGGCCATCACGGCGCGAACCAGCCGGTGAAAGATTTGGGCAGCGGCAAAGTGGCGATCACGGCACAGAACCACGGCTTTGCGGTCGATCCGGAGTCACTGCCGTCAAATGTAGAAGTCACGCAAATAAATCTAAATCATGGAACCGTGGAAGGAATGCGGCACAAGGAGTTGCCGATCTTCAGCGTGCAATACCATCCCGAGGCCGCGCCCGGTCCGCATGATGCTTGTTATTTCTTCG
>QHNF01000093.1:1298-11081 GCA_003218345.1 Verrucomicrobiota bacterium
CGTCATTCGGATTTCGTCATTCCTTCGTCATTAGACAGTCGTGGTTCGTCATTTCATTCATGATTGATTGACAACTCACTAAGGCGCCCAAATTTGTCTTATGTTTAATTCAATAACAAACAAACCCACGGTTCTTGGGATCGCGGTCATTGCGACATTCATAGCCGCGTTGGCAGTTGCTCCGCTCGCCGTCGCACAGGAGCACGAGCACGGCAGTGATGCGGCCGCTTCGAAAGAAGTGTCCGGCGAAGTGGTCGATATGATGTGCTATGTCGATCATAATGCCGTCGGCGAAAAACATGGCCAGTCCTGCGGGGCAAAGTGCGTCAAGAGTGGTGGACCGGTCGGTATCGTCAGCGAGGGCAAAGCATATCTGGTGGTTGGAGAACACAAGCCAATCAACGATCAACTCGCCGAATACTGTGGCAAAAGCATCACCGTGAAAGGCAAGCTCGCTGAGCGTGGCGGCATCGCCATGATCGAGAACGCCGAGATCATTAAGAAATAGTTGTAGCATAGGCTTCCAGCCTGTGGGGCCGGCGGGCGCTCGCCTGCCGGCTATACCTTAAACCAGCCGTGCAGCAATGCACGCCCACGTCCGAATACGAGGCACGCGCGTTGCTCCAGTGCTACACCGCACGAGCGCAAAAACGCATGAGTGACCGCAAAACTGCTCCGTTGCGTCATTCGGCAGGTGAGACGCCCGCCTGCCCCACAGACAAGATGTCTAAACCACGCGGCTTCTATTTGTAGTACGGCCGCAATGAAACGCGAAGCTTCCCCACTTTGAGAATTGTTTCAATTTTCAAATCAGGGACCGAATCATCGGAAAGCTTGCGAATGTCGCCTGCTTCCAGCGCTGCCAGCGGCAAGCCGTCACGAAATAGAATGCGATTGGACGTCAATGCAGCAATTCGCGGCCCCGGAGTGAGAATACCTTGCAAATTGAGCGGATCGGCTGCGCTGAGCGTGATCAGCTCGTGATTTGGAGACTTTTTGCGGATGGAACGCAGCAAACCGATGGCTTCAGGTAAAGCGAATTGTTCCCCGCTGACTCCGCCGACAAAATAACCGCCGCGAATCTCGCCGCGCGCTTCCCAGCGCCGGTAAATGCGGGCTAACTGATACCATGTTACGGAAAAACTTTCGCGCTCGAGCAAACGGCGAAACACAACGCCGTAACGGCGCAGCAAAATGCGGGCAAATTTTTCAGCTGCAGCGTCGCTGGCAGACGCTTCGGCCCCATCGCCCGATAATTGCGTTCGAAGCAAAGACCATCGGCCTGCGAATTCGATGCTCGCGAGGTTTGTTTTGCGTCGGCGTTTTCCTTCGTTCCGTCCGAAGGTTGGCCGTTTGTTGGACGGGACCAGAAGCGCGCGCAATCCATCGAAACTGTCGGACGTGACAACGCCGAGAGCGGCGAGTTGCGACAAGGCTTCTTCCACTTGAGATGGCAACAACCCGGTTCGGCGAACAAGTTCGGTAAAGAAAAGAGCACCGCCGGTTCTCAGCATATCGAATACAGTTTGTGCACCCGCGGAAAGTTCCGTTCCTGAATTCGTTTGAGCTAATTGGAGCCAGTCACTGAGATTCTCCCGCTGATAAAGCGCGATGGGACTTGTCCGCAACGGCGCAGATGCCCGACTTTTTGGATTTTGCGGGGAGCTCAAGCGTCCCCAGCCGACGCGGCCGGAAAAGCAAAGACGATCGAGCCATTCCGGATCGTAGTCGGCGACCCGCGCGGTAAACACCGCCGGTTCCCATGCGGCGAGCGGCAGCTCACAACCGTCTAGCTGCTCCACGACGGACTGCAAACCTTCCGGACCTTGTATGCGATGTTCGGCATCTGCTCGTTGCCATGCAAAAAGAAAACGATAAAAATCCTGCGGCGAAACCGGCTCAATTTCCGCGCGCAGTCGATCGATGGTAAGCCGATGAATTCGCGCGAGCAATCGCCGGTCACACCATTCCTGCTCGCTCGCGTCGGGGTGAAATTTGCCGCGCAGAACGAACCCTTCGGCTTCGAGGGCCAGCATTGCGGCGTCAATTTCTGGATGCGATAACACCAATGTTTCGGTGAGCGTCTCAGCAGTAACTGGTCCACAGACTTCCATTCGTCCGCGAATCAATTCGCGAATCCCATCGGCGCGCTCCCAGATTTGTCGTCGCGCAGATTCAGGCGCCACCAACTCAGGCTCCAGCATAGCCCCCGCATAAATCGTTTTCAGCATCGACAATCGCTCCGCCGCCGCCCAACAGGT
Organism: Verrucomicrobiota bacterium; assembly: GCA_003218345.1. Lineage (GTDB taxonomy): Bacteria > Verrucomicrobiota > Verrucomicrobiia > Chthoniobacterales > UBA10450 > Udaeobacter. The sequence goes on from QHNF01000093.1 coordinate 3,560, forward strand.
TTTTCCTCCAAATTGAAATCGGGTTGCTCGATTGGAGGCAACGAGCTCTTCCAGCAAATGCTCTGCGGCCGCGCCGTTTGCTTCATGACGGATCGAAATAGTGCGCGCAATTTCTTCTGGCGTCATTAAGCCGAGCAGCATCAGCGCATCGTGCAATTCATCCGCGTTAGTCGCGTCCGGCCATGCTTCCTTCTGCACTTTGTCGATTGCGACCGCGTCGAGAACACCGAGCCCGGCGTCGCCATTTCTTTCCGAAGCGCGACGTGTGTAAACAGCCTGCGTGCGGCGCTCTTCGAGAGGCGCATTATCAAGAAACGCATATGGTCGCGCGTTTAGAATCTCGGAGGCAAGCGGGGATGGCTCCGGTAAATCACGCGCGACGCAGCGGATTTTGCCGCTCTCGATCTTGCGCAACACTTCTTCCAAGCCATCAATGTCCATCGCTTCCGTGAGGCAGTCGTCAATCGTCTGTTTCACCAGTGGATGATCGGGAATCTCGCGGTCGCCGACGATGTGTTCCAGGCAAGCGAGTTGGTCGGGAAAAACTGCGGCCAAAAGATTTTCCGATTCCATGCGCTGCAACGGCGCCGCGATCTTCGCGCCGCCACGAAAGCGCGGAACCGCCAGCGATCGCGTCGCATTCCAGCGCCAGCGGATGGTGAACATCGGCGCATCCAGCAATGCTTGAACGAGCAGGTCTCGAACGGTTTTTGCATTCAGGTAGCGGAAAACTTCTTCCAGCGGAAATGAGTGCTGAGTGCCGAGCGAAATCACGATGGCATCATCCGTAGCTGCCGCTTGAAGCTCGAAATTGAACGACCGGCAAAAACGCTTTCGAAGCGCCAGGCCCCAGGCGCGATTGATGCGATTACCGAACGGCGAGTGAAGCACAAGTTGCATTCCGCCCGATTCGTCGAAGAAACGCTCCATCAGCAGCGTCTGCTGTGAAGGAATTGTTCCGAGGGTGCGATAAATCTCTGCGAAGTACGCGACGGTTTGTTCAGCCGCGTCCGCTGGCAATTGAATTTCCCTATTGAGCCATTCACGAACATCTTTGCTACCGGCCAACAGCGTCTCAATTTCCATCCGCAAATCGGACACAGCACGCGACAACTCCGCCGTCCGAGCTGGCGCTTCCCCCAGCCAAAAGGGAACTCCGGGCGGCTGACCTCTGGCATCCTCGACGCGCACAACGCCGGAATTGACCCGCAAGATTCGCCACGATCTGTTGCCAAGCTGGAAAATGTCGCCAGCCAAACTTTCAACGGCAAAGTCTTCATTGACCGTGCCGACGAAAGTTTCTGATGGCTCAAGAATCACGCGATAATCGGCGTTGTCCGGGATTGCGCCACCAGAAGTCAACGCAACCAGCCGCGCACCGCGACGGCCGCGCAAACGACGATTCACCGCGTCATGATGGATCAAGGCCGCGCGTCTGCCGCGCTTCGTGCTGAAGCCTTCGGCGAGCATTTTCATCACGCTTTCGAATTCTTCGCGCGCGAGATTTCGATATGGCCAAGCTGAGCGGATGAGCCCGAGCAATCTATCTTCGTCCCAATCCGCGCTGGACGTCGCTGCCACGATTTGCTGCGCGAGGACATCCAGCGGCTTTTCTGGAATCAGCAAACGATCGAGATCACCACGTCGAACACAGCGTAACAGCGCTGCGCATTCGACCAGTTCATCGCGGCTTAACGGAAAGATTCGACCCTTCGGCAACCCGCCACGCTTGTGCTCGGCGCGACCGACTCGTTGCAGCAGCGCGGCAATTGAGCGCGTCGCGCCGAGCTGGCAAACGAGATCAACCGCGCCGATATCGATTCCAAGCTCCAGCGAAGCCGTCGCAACGAGCGCCTTTAACTCGCCGCGTTTCAATCGGTCTTCCGCATCGAGACGCAACTTGGCAGAAAGACTTCCGTGATGCGACGTGACGACGTCCCCGTCGAGCAGTTCACTCAGATGATGCGTCACGCGCTCAGCCATGCGGCGTGTGTTAACGAACACCAGGGTGGTCCGGTGCGCCTGAATCAATTCCGCCAGACGGGAATAGACTTCCTTCCAGACTTCATTCGACATCACCGCTTCAAGTGGGGATTTTGGAAGCTCCACCGCCAGATCGAATGCGCGCTGGTGGCCGATGTCGATGATCGCGCAGTCAGGATCGCCAGCCTCGTCCACTCCGCACGCGCCGACCAAAAATCGCGCAACTTCCTTGATCGGCTTTTGTGTCGCAGATAAACCGATCCGCTGAAGCGGGCGTTTTGTTAGAGCAGCGAGCCGTTCAACGCTCAGTGCGAGGTGCGCGCCCCGACGGTCGTCCACAACCGCATGAATTTCGTCCATGATAAGCGTCCGCGTCGTACCCAACATGCGCCGGCCGGAGTCCGAGGTGAGCAGCAGATATAACGATTCCGGCGTGGTAACGAGAATGTGCGGCGGTTTCTTAACGAGTGCCTGCCGTTGCGCAGCAGTCGTATCGCCAGTGCGAACTTCAGCGCGCACATCGATCTCGCGCCCGTCTATTTCACCCAACAGCGTGCGAATCCCAGCGAGCGGTTCTTGAAGATTCTTGCGGATATCGTTGCTCAACGCTTTCAGCGGCGAGACGTAAACGACTTGCGTTTCATCCGGTAAATCCGCCTGCGCGCCTTCGCGGAACAACGCGTCGAGCGACGCCAGAAATGCCGCCAGGGTTTTGCCTGAACCCGTCGGCGCAGAAATCAGCACGTGCCGGCCGGATTGGATTGCCGGCCAGCCGCGCACTTGCGGTTCAGTCGGTGAACCGAACGTTTGTTCGAACCACTGCGCAACGGCGGGATGAAATCGGAAGGGCTGCATGAATGCGAAAAACCAATTTAGGCGGTGACCCGAGAAAGAAAAGCTGTGGCAGAGGCTTGAGGCAGCTGTAGCCGCGTCTCTGTGAGACGCGTGGCGCGCGGGTTCCAACTTCTCAGTGCCGCGCTTCGCACAGCGAAGCGGCTACAGGCGCACGCGCAGCGCGATCACTTCGCGCAACATCCCCAGGCTATCGTGAAAGAAGCGGACTTTGCTGCCCTCAGCGTGATTCCAGCGCACCGGAATTTCCCGGATTCGCAATCCAGCACGCCGCGCCAGATAAAGCAGCTCAACATCAAAGGCGAAGCCGTCAACGCGAGCGGCCTCAAGAATTGGACGACAAACATCGAGGCGAAATGCTTTGAAACCGCATTGTGTGTCCCAAAACGGCAGGCCAGTGGCACAGCGTACGAGCAAGTTAAAAACGCGACCGGCATACTCGCGACGCCAGGGTTGGCGGATGCCAATTAGTTTGCGATCCAGCGCGCGCGAACCAAAACCGACATCGATATCGCCATTTGCAATCGGCTCGATCAGTTTCGGTGTCTCTCCCAGCGGCGTGGAAAGGTCCGCGTCGAAAAACAGTCCGATTGGCTTTCGGGCCGCTAACAGTCCTGTACGCACAGCGGCGCCCTTGCCGCGATTCGGAAAATTCTCAAGGAAGCGGGTTGCGATCTTTGCGAACTTCAACCTTTCTCGCGCGATTGCGCCAGTGGCATCGGTTGATCCGTCATTCACGACGATCAACTCACTTTCCGGCGCGTCGGCGGCAAGATAATCAAGCGTAAGGAGGAGCGTTTCCCCGATGCGCGCCGCTTCGTTAAAGCAAGGAATGACGACGGAAAAGGGCGGAAGCATGGGGGGAGCGTGGAGTGTTGAAGCGTTAAAAGGTTAAGCGTTGAAGCGTTGCAACTTTGAACTGCTAATGAGATTGCAACCGCTTCACGGTTCAACGCTTAAACGAGTCACGAACTCATTTGTAAATCTCGACGACAAGCTTGCCGTTTGGATCAACATAGCCTCGGTACATTCCAGAGGTGTTAAACGGCAGGGCTATGTTGCCTTCACGGTCAATGGCGATCAATCCGCCGGTACCGCCGAGCCTAGCTACTTTATCCAGAACACTCTGCGCGGCTTCCTTGAGCGACATTCCGCGATATTCCATCAGCGCCGAAACATCGTGACCGACGGTTGCGCGAATAAAATATTCGCCGTCGCCCGTGGCGGAGACGGCACAGGTGGCATTGTTTGCATAAGTGCCCGCGCCAATTACGGGCGAATCACCTACGCGGCCGGGCCGCTTGTTGGTAGTGCCGCCAGTTGAAGTCGCTGCGGCGAGGTCGCCATGCGCATCGAGCGCGACAGCACCCACCGTTCCATGTCGATCCTGATCAGTAATGGCCAAACCTTTACCGCCGCCACCTGTGCGGTTTTTTTCCGCGGCTTTGATTTTTTGCAAAGCGTCCCAGCGCTCCGGCGTGTAAAAATATTTTTGATCCACGAGCTCAATCCCGTTTTCCTTCGCGAACGCCTCTGCCCCTTCGCCATCCATCATCACGTGTCCTGATCTTTCCGTGACCAGCCGCGCCAGGCTCACAGGATTTTTGATGTGTTTTAGAGCGGCGACCGCGCCTGCGTTGAGCGTTTTGCCATCCATAATGGCTGCGTCCATCTCGTTCGTGCCGACGCTTGTAAACACGGCGCCTTTGCCTGCATTAAAATGTGGATCATCCTCGAACACGCGCACAGCGGCTTCCGTCGCATCGAGGCTTGACCCACCGCGCTTCAAAATTTCGTAACCCGCCGCCAGCGCACGCTCCAGCCCGGCGCGATATTCGCGCTCTCTTTCCGGCGTAATCTTGCTGCGCTCGATAGTTCCGGCGCCTCCATGGATCACCAGCCCGACTTTTTCGTCTTGCATTTTTCGCTGATCATCTGACCGCAGTTCATTTGCAGCAGGCGGTAAAGCTAACTGGTCCTGAGCAAACACCAGCGCCCCGGCACTAAATAGCGCGAGGACAAAGAAGCAATTCGTTATGCGAAACAATTTCATGTCATGCTATTTTGGTTCGTCCAGAATAGCCGTCGATATTTCGTGTGTGACGTTTATCTCGCCCCCGCCGCGGCTTGGTATCTTCATGATACTCCGTAACCGGCGGCTTGCGCCACCGGCTAATTTGCACACGATCTTTCAGGTCTGGTCATTTGCGTCTTTGGCTAAGCGTCAACTGTCCAATAGTCGCCCCGTCAAGTTTATGCTTTTCCCCACCGGGAAGTGAGGCAACGTTCCCCGCGATGGCGAATGCCCACCCCCCCGTTGTTATCGGTCAGGAAATCACTCAGATCGGGCGCAATTTTCTGCGCGAAGTGGGCAGCTTGTTCTGGTTCATCGTGAATACGTTCGAGGAAACGCTCGAGCGCATTCAGCGTGGGCGCGTTCCCTTCCGCGCCGCGAGCTTTTTCCGCCACACCGAACGCGCCGGCGTCGATTCGGTGCCATTGGTCGGGCTGGTTTCCTTTTTCCTCGGCCTGACCATGGCGTTGTTGACGGGCTACCAATTACAACGCTTCGGGACGGAGCGGCTGATTCCCGGTCTGGTCGCAATCGCTTTTACGCGCGAGCTTGGGCCCCTGATAACCGGCATCATGCTTGCCGCGCGAATCGGTGCCGCGTTTACGGCGGAACTGGGAACCATGCAGGTTTCCGAAGAAGTTGAAGCGATCGAGTCCATGGGAATCGGTCCGCTGCGTTTCCTCGTCGCGCCGCGAATGCTCGCGCTGTTTCTGCTGATGCCGTGTTTGTCCACGATTTCGAACATCGCGGCGATATTCGCGAGCAGTCTGATCTGCAAAGCCTATTTCAGCATCGCCTTTCCTTATTTTCTCGATCTCGTGAAAGATTCATTGCTCATTCGCGATATTGTCACAGGCATTCTGAAGAGCTTTCTGTTCGGTCTGTTGATTAGCGCGATCGCTTGCTACCGGGGACTGACTGTAAAAGGCGGCGCGGCGGGGGTCGGTACTTCGACCACTTCGAGCGTTGTGACGGCGGTCACTACAGTGATCGGCTTCGATACACTCTACAACATCGTTTACAGCACTTTTTATCCGACGTGAGCACGCTATCGCACATGGTCGAGCTGCGCGATGTGGACATGCAGTTCGAGGAAAAAAAAGTGCTCGCCGGCTTTTCGCTCAAAGTCCAGCCACAGGAACGTCTGGTGATTATGGGGCAATCCGGCAGTGGCAAGAGCACAGTTTTACGGTTGATTCTGGGAATCCTCCGGCCTGCTGCCGGTTCGGTTTTTTTCAAGCGATTTGAAATCACCCGGCTCCGGCGCAGGAAGCTTCAGCGCGTCCGACAGCACATGGGCATGGTGTACCAGTACTCGGCACTGTTGAGCTCGCGCAACGTGCGCGACAACGTTGCGCTGCCGCTCGAAGAACTCACGGATAAGCCGCGCAGCGAGATTGACAAAATTGTCGATGAAAAACTGGACCTCGTGGGCATGAAAGATACAAAAGATCTGCTGCCCGAGGAGTTGAGCGGCGGCATGCGAAAACGTATTGCTCTGGCCCGTGCGCTCGTGCTCGAGCCGGAATTAATCCTTCTCGACGAGCCCTCGGCCGGCCTCGACCCTGTCATTGCCTCTGTGATCGACGAATTGATTATCAGTCTTAGCGAAAAATCGAAGGTCACCTCAATCACCGTCACTCACGAAATGGACACCGCCTTTCGCATCGGCACGCGAATGGCTATGTTGTATCAGGGAAAAATCATTGAAGAAACCGAACCTGAGAAATTTAAACAATCCAAAAATCCGGTGGTGGCTCAATTTCTGAGCGGGAGCACCGAAGGTCCGATTCTGGAAGGCAGCCTGGATGCAATTACAAAGAAATGAAATCATGACCGGCCTTTTGGTGATCGGGACGATCGCCGTGGTCGCCTTCCTTTTGGTTTTGCTCGGCGCACCGGGTTTGTTCCGGCCTTTGGTGACTTACAAGATTTATTTCGATAACGCGGTCGGAATTAAACAGGGAGCACCGGTAATGCTTGCAGGTCGCAAGATTGGACAGGTGCAGAAACTGTTCTCGCCGGTCTCACCGGAAGAAGAAAAGCGGGCGCAGGAAGCCGCCGCGGCCTTTCATCTACCAGAGTCCAGCGCTACTCCCGCGCCGTCGCCAAACCAGCCGAGATTCGAAGTGCGCGTCGATGTTCAGGTGGACAAGAACGCCAGGGTCTATCGCGACGCCAGAGCACGATTGATGCAGCTCGGACTGCTGGGCGACATGGCCATCGACATCACGCAGGGCACCGAAAGCTCTGGCCGCGCAAAAGATGGCGAGATGTTCGCCGGAGAGCGCACGCCCGACCTGGGCGAAGCTGCAGCCAGGATGCTGGAAGTCATCAAACCGGTCGCCGCCGAAGCTACGAACACGATGAAAGACCTTCAGCAGACCGCCTCAAATCTTAATCGTCTCACCGACGAAAATTCCGAGCTAACCCTTGCGCTCGGCCAGTTCAAGACGTTCGGCGAACATCTTGTCGATCTGACCGCTCCCGACAGCTCGCTCTCGCATTCGCTCACAAACATTGAAAAGATCAGCACCAGTATTTCGGAGAACGACAACATCGAGGTCACACTGCAAAATTTTCGGACGTCGTCGGAAAAACTAAAAACCACGG
>QHNF01000094.1 GCA_003218345.1 Verrucomicrobiota bacterium
TTCTGATCTGGCCGCTCGTGCTGTGTGTGGATCTGCTGGCCATTTTTTTGGCGGTCGCGACTAGTGCCCTGTTACCGATCCTCATCGTTTTGGTCCTTACGTTTGTTGTTATTGGCGGATGGATATTCCGAATCCCGATAGAGCTCACAGGTTTGCCAACGTCACTCTTCCTTCTTGGGTGTTTCAGCATTTTCTTTCTGCTTGTGGCAGTCTGGGCGTGCCAAAAAGTGCTCGCCACCGCAGGGCTTGCAACAACAACACGAGGAAAAGTGTTCGGCGCTCTTAGTGATCCGGCCAATTTAGCGATCCAGCTTCCCGCTTTATCCGCGACGCTTCCTTTTCTTCTACTTATCATGGTGACGCTCCGGCTCCCGCTGGCAAATCCATCACCCGTATTTGGGCTGGCAGTTCTGTTAGTCATTCTGCTTCTCGGTATGACGAAGATATTTTCGCTGGATTTGCTTTCAGCAGTCGGTCTTGGATCGACCTTGGCGTTGGAATACGCGTGGCATTTGGGGCACTTCAATGCGGATCAGGCAATACTGCCGCTCGCCTGGTACATTGGATTTGCCGTGTTGTTCACGGTTTTCCCGTTTTTGTTCCATCGGCAATTCGCCGCAAAAACAATGCCTTGGGCGACAGCTGCGCTGGCCGCGCCGTTACATTTCTTCCTCGTTTATGACGTGATCCGCACCGCTTATCCAAACGGCATTCTCGGCCTGGTACCCGCTCTGTTTGCAGTGCCATCGCTGCTCGGGCTCATGGTTCTTTTGAAACGCACGCCACCGGAAAGTCCGACGGTAAATGCGCAGCTCGCATTGTTTGGTGGCGCGGCGCTGTTCTTCATCACGCTTATCTTTCCTATTCAGTTTGATCGCGAGTGGATCACGCTTGGCTGGGCGCTTGAAGGTGCCGCACTTTGCTGGTTGTTCCATCGCGTGCCGCATCCGGGCCTGCGCCTGCTGGGAACTGCTCTGCTGGTGGTGGCATTTACGCGGCTCGCGCTAAATCCGGCCGTCCTCAGCTATCATGCACATTCGGCAACGCCGATCTTTAATTGGTATCTTTACACCTATGGTATCGTGGCGATTTGCCTGTTCGTTGCCGCGCGGCTCCTTGCGCCACCGCGAAATCTTGTTCTCGATCGCAACATACAACCGTTGCTTTACACCCTCAGCGCCATTCTCGCGTTTCTGTTGTTAAACATCGAGATCGCCGATTACTTCAGCCGGCCGGGCATGGCCGCGCTCACGTTTCAGTTTTCCGGAAACTTTGCGCGCGACATGAGTTACAGCATCGCGTGGGGGTTGTTTGCGCTGCTACTCCTGATTATTGGGATCCGTCAAATAGTCAGGCCGGTGCGATATGCGAGTCTCGGGTTGCTGGGTGTTACCATCCTGAAACTTTTTGTCCACGACCTTTCACAACTCGATCAGCTCTACAGAATCGCCGCGTTCATCGTCGTCGCAATCATCGCCATCTTCGCGTCGTTTCTCTACCAGCGCTTTCTTGGTCTTTCGCAAAAGCAGACCTAATGAAATTTCAATCGAGGGTTCGCCGGCTGAACAGGTGGACCGCAGGTTTTTGGTCGCCGCGTTTTTGTTCGCCAGATCGGTTGATGCATTGGCGCCTAACGAGTGGCGATTCAGCCAAGCAATTGATGTACCGGCAAACGGATTGATCCGGATAAACCTGCCCGCGGAAACGTTCGATGCTTCGCGTCCCGATCTCGGAGATGTGCGCATATTAGAAGCTGCAGGGCGTGAAGTACCTGACTTGATCGATCGCCCGATGCCTCATCGCGACTCCACGCTCCATTCGCAGGAATTGCGCACAGCACTCGAACAACCTCGACGCGAATTACGCTGACAACGGGAACAAAGTCGTTGCTTAAGGCGTGATCTTCGAAACCCTCCACGTGTTGAATTCATTAAGCTGTGCAAGTGGAAGGTTCCCATGATGGCGCGCAGTGGCGCGAGCTGATCACCGACGAACCGATTTTCAAAATGAGCGGCGGCGTAGAGAATCTGGGCGTCTCCTTTCCCGCGGAGTTTTGGGAATTTCTGTGCCTGACCATCGATGACAGCCGCACGGCTGCAGTACCGTTTGCCGCCGTGCAACTACAGGTCGCCGAAAACAAAAGCACCGGTCGAACCTCTTCCGATATCAATTCAGTCGCATGACGAAAGCCTGAAAGCCTGGGTGCCACACGGCTGGCAATTGATCTTGGCGCGACGAATTTGACGGTCGCATTTCTGCGGATCAAAACGCCCGATCCATTAGTTGCGCGCTTAGTCACGATCGCCATTCCGGAATTGGCCGGCGATAGTATTCGTGAGCAGACGCTCTGCACCGGGTCGATTTATCGCGTCGATCTGAATAGCAAAATTGAATCGAATCTCGAAATTCCCATCGACGCTCAAATTCGCGGTCGCGAATTAATTGTGCTCATCAATAACGGCGACAGCCCGCCACTTATTATCAATGCGCGGTGGGATTCCACGCTCTTCCAGTGCGACATGTGTCCGTGGGAAGAAGTTGCCGACGAGCGCATTGCTTTCGTGCTTGAGCATGCAGGCGGAATGACGACTCTGCTCGGGTGACCATTTTTCTTGGGTGCGGCTTTGCGGCGAAATATCGCGAAGGCGGCGGAAATTTTTCGGTGCCATTACAATGGATGCTCGGATTGCGGCGATTGAAACTCGACGCTATCTGGCTGGAAGTTTTGCCGGCGACGAAAAGTGCGCGCGAAGACTGGGCAAAGATCGACAATTTCCAGCGGCGATTACGCGAGAATGGCTTCGGCGGCCGTTATTGTTTGCTTTATCAAAAGCCCGCCAGCGACGGCCACGAGCTGGACGCGATGCATTGTATCGGAATGCCGAGGCGGGAACTGTTCGATCGGCTCAGCGGCCCGAATGTTCTGCTCAACCTTGCGTATTCAATCCATCCGCCGCTATTGCTGAAGTTCGAACGCCGAATTTTTTGCGATCTTGATCCGAGCGAAATCTTTTACTGGATGACCAAGATCGAGATGGGGCAGTCGTACCATCACGAATTCTGGACGATCGGCCTCAACGTTTACGGAGGTGATTGCCGGTTGCCGAAGTCACCCCTTCGCTGGAAAATTTTTTATCCGATGGTGGACACCGAGTTCTTTCGGCGTAAACATCGTCCGGGGGTAGCAAAGTTGACGACCGTTGGCCAGTGGTATTGGGGTGGCGCCGTGGAGGTTGCAGGCCAATTTCCTGATTTATCAAAAAAAGTGGCATTCGAGCCTTACCTCGATCTTCCAAGCCGTGTGCCCGAGGCGCGATTCGAATTGGCGATGAATATAAATGCAGACGATCCTGAAAGAGAGCGGCTACAGCAGCTCGGTTGGAAGGTCGTCGATCCGCACCAGGTTGCGCGTACGCCGAGTGTTTACCGGCGCTATATCACCGGCGCGCTTGCCGAATTCACGGCGATTAAAGGCGTTGATGTAGCCTGGCGCACCGGCTGGATCAGCGATCGTGCAGCAGCTTTTCTCGCGCTGGGCCGGCCCGTCCTCACCGAAGATACCGGCGCCAAAGCCTATCTCTCCCCGGAGAATGGATTCGCTTTTATCCGGGGTATCGATGAAGCCGAAAACGCCGTGAAAGAAGTGTTGCGGGATTGGTCGCGGCTGTCGAAGCAAGCGCGCAACTGTGCGGTCGAAGTTTTCGATTCAACCAAAAATCTGCGCCGAATTCTCGATATTTAAACCCGCTCGATTTGCCATTGCAAAACGATTTCCGGATGTTACTCGTTGTCCCGTTATGGCTGATTTGATGAAAGCGGACGAGCTGAAGGCGCGTCTTAAAAAAATCCCGGAATGGGAATTGGAGAAGAAACATATCGAACGCACTTTCGAGTTTGATGATTTTGCCGATGCGATCGATTTTGTAAATGCTGTGGCCGAGGTCGCGGAAGATGAAGAGCACCATCCGGACATTGACATCCGTTACAACAAAGTGCGTCTGGTTCTCTCGACGCATAGCAAAGGCGGACTGACTGAGCTTGATTTTGGGCTGGCCGAACGAATCGACACGTTGGCGGAATAAAGGAGAGTGATGGTAGGGACGCCGCGCTGCGGCGTCCGGTCGGCGCAGCGCGCTGACCCTACCCGGGATCTGGCAAGCGCCCTTCGTCGGCATCGATAAATTGGAATGCTGTCTGGATATCCGACCGGTCGCTCATGCCTGCTTCTCGTTTGCGACGTTTCAACGTTTCGGACACTTCGTCGTTCCACCCGCGTTTGCGCATGAATTCATTCCAAATGTAAATGTCATCTTCGGATGGCTTGCGGCCAACGCTGAAGCACCATTGAAGAGTTTCCTCGTCGGATCCGTCCTGTTTCACGCGCTCGACTAATTGATCGTAATCGATGCGGAGAAAGGTGACGCATTTTTCGTCGAAACCTTTTCCAAGATTCGCATGGTAATCCTGAGGTAATTCGCCTTTGGCGTGCAACCGGATCTTGTCCAGCATCCGGCCGAAATAAAACAACCCGCCTACTTTTTCGGATGGACTGCGAAGGGCAACTGTGGCCATCGATCGAAGTTTCGGCGTTTCTCTGCGTGTTTCAAGGCGATCACTGAGTCAGATGTCAGAGGTCAGAAATCAGAGTCAGAGGTCCCGCGTTCGCGAGGCTATGGCGCGGGCAGGCAGGCGTCGCGAAAACACTTAGCGATTTCGCGATTCAGTGCGTTAATTTATTCAATGGATCGGATCGTTGGAATCGAAACCGAATACGGCTGTCTTTTGAGTGAAGAAGAGCCGCACGTCAATTCGGAGCTATGGCCGGCTAAGGTCAAGAACCATCTTTTCCGAAAGGCGGATGCCGGCACGATCGATCTGCACTACCGGGATTACGAGGAACCACCGGGCAATGGAGGATTTCTTCTTAACGGCGGGCGTCTTTATCTCGACATGGGACACATTGAGTACGCGTCGCCGGAGTGTTTGCATCTGCACGACCTTGTTACCTACGAGTTGGCCGGGGATGACCTGTTGCAGTCTTCGCTGGTCGCATTGGGCGCGGAGGGCCGCGTCTCGTTCATCAAGAACAATGTTGATCATCACACTGGGGCCACCTTCGGTTGCCATGAGAATTATCTGATGAAACGAGAGGCGCAATTCACGCCACCCATTCTCGGAACGTTGCTTACTTTTTTAGCAACGCGGCAAATCTTTACCGGCGCCGGGCGCGTCGGTCAGTCGAATCCACTCGCGTTCGATTTCGAGCCGCCACGACCGGAGGCGCAGGTCAATTTTCAGCTCAGTCAGCGTGCTGACCACATTGTGAACGACATTTACCAGTGGGTGCAATTTAATCGCGCCATCATCAACGCACGCGACGAACCGCTGGCCGATTACCGAAAATATCGGCGGCTTCATTTGCTCATCGGCGACTCCAACATGAGCCCCTTCGCCACCGCACTAAAAATTGGTACTACTGCGTGCGTTTTGTCGCTGCTTGAGGACGGTTGTTTGCCGCGAAATCTTGTCCTGGCCGACGCCGTGCAGAGCACACGCGACATCTCTCGCGATCCCACCCACCAGTGGATTGTACATCTTGAGAATGGCAAGACTATCAGCGCACTCGACGTGCAGTGGGAATTCCATCATCTGGCGCAGAAATATTTGTGTAACAGCAGCGCAGAAACCAACTGGTTACTGGAAAACTGGGGATTCGTACTTGAAGCAATCGCGCAGAACCATCACGCGTTGATCGGCGGGGTGGACTGGATTACCAAAAAGTGGCTACTGGAAACATTTGTCGAATCCGAAGGAGTAAGCTGGGATGATCCGTGGCTCCAAAGCATCGATCTCGAGTATCACAACATCGACCCACTCGGTGGATTGTTCTTTGGTGTCACACCGGGTAAGCGCATTGCGGAGTGGAACAACAATGTTCGGCGTCCAAGCGCCACGCATGTTCCACCCGCAAATACGCGCGCAGCAGGTCGCGCTCGGGCAGTTGCGTTTTTCCAGAACTGCAATTTGCCTTATGTGATCAATTGGGACTCGATCGCCTGCGATAGCCGCGATTTTCTCGTCATGGGCGACCCGTTCGAAACCTACAATGACGAAGTCGAACGATTTTTGGCTCAGCCGCGCACAACTGACGCCGCTATCGACGGCAATGATAATTGAAAGCTCCTCACTGGAGTGGAGTACAAATGATCTTCGATAAATGTTGTACCGAAAAGCAGTTTTGGCTGCGCTCCTGGCGCTGATTTTTCTGTCGTTTTTCGGAACGCTCGGGCTGAGTGCCAGGATGTTTCCCGGAAATTACGACTGGCGTGATCGTGTCATTTCCAACTTGCTCTCGCCGCGTGACAATCCCGGTCATTATTGGCTGCCGGCTTGCGGCATCGCGTTGTCGGCAGTGCTGATGCTGCCGTATGCCGGGTTTTTACATCAGAATTTGAAGATAGCCTCGCCCCGCGCCGCGCGCGCGAGTGCTACAGCTCTGATAGGCGGAATCATTGCGCTGATTTGCGCGTGCTTTGTTGTGCCTCAACACGTGCACGATGTGTTAGGCGTCCGACGCCTGCACGAATTCATTGCCCGCTCCGCCGCGGGATTCCTGGCGATCGGCATGTTAACTGCCTGTTGGTGCGCGTGGAAAGGCTTCAGAAAAAACCTGCTCCAGAGGCGCTTGTTCTGGACCTGGTCGTTAGTAACACTCTTGCCCTTGGCTGGGATTTTCTTTAGTGAATCTTTGTTGCTCCTTACCCGACTGAAACCTGTCTGGGCAATGCCGATTCGCAGTGCGCTGCGACATTCTGTCTTCTGGCACCTCGCTTTTTGGGAATGGTCGGGTGCCGCTGCAGTATTCGTATTTCTTTGTGCGGCGGTGTTTTTAACGCCACCGCAAGGAATTCAAATCCACCACGACTTTAGGCAGCGTTAGTAGACGAGGTTTCAGTGAACCTATTACGAGTCCCGACTTCAGGTCGCCGTAGAAGCGCCGTTTAATCGAGGCGATCGAGCACGGAGATGCCGTAATTCTCCTGGAGAATCGGCGCTTCGGCGGCGACTTGTGCCGCATCGAGCTCGATCTGTTTTGGATCTTCTTCGGTCTCGATTTTTATAAAACCCTCGATTGGCTGTTTTACAGCTTCGGCGAGATCGGCTAACGATCTGATTTCTTTGCCGTTCACTTTCGTCACTGTCAAATAGGAGAGGTCATCGTAGCCGATCGTGCTGTTGGCAGGAAGAACTTGGCTGAGAATAATGAAGCGCCGATTTCCCTGTGGAAAAAGCTCGGATTGGAAACGGTCGAGGTAAACCAAACGCTGGGGAGCCTCTCGTTGCCAGTTCGGACCCCATTCCTTGAGATATTGACGGGAAAGCTCCTGGAAAATGAGGCCGCCGAGAACATAATATCGCGGCGGTTGATCGAGATTATACGGTGGGCTGACATAATCCTTCGCGTCGCGATGCTCAAGGGTCACGTTTAGCTGCATTGGCTTGCCGTTACGCTGAATGCGAAAAGGGACAACATCGCCGGCGTAAGCGTGGGCTGTTAGCAAATTTGTGAATTCGATCTTGCCGTAGAGCGGGTCCACGTAGTTGCCGTTTTGATCGATTTCATTGTTCGCGACTGCTGTCACGATGTCGCCGACTTGGAGCCCGGCTTTCATTGCTGGGGTCCCCGGTTCCACGTTTGTAACGTAAACCCCGGCGCCCTTGCCTTTTTCTCCAGCGAACTCAC
>QHNF01000087.1 GCA_003218345.1 Verrucomicrobiota bacterium
CAGCGATCGCGGGTGATCTGCCCTGGGAGCTGTCGCGAATCACATTTGGAGACGAGCGTTGCGTGCCACCGGATGATCCAGAGAGTAACTTCAGGATGGCCCGGGAAACTCTTCTGGTACCTGCTGCAGTCCCCGAAAAATCGATTATGCGTATGCGCGGCGAAATCGATCCGCAAATCGCCGCGCGAGAATACGAAGATCAACTCGATTTTCTAGCCACCCGGCGCGGCGAACAGATTTACCGCCACGACCTCATCCTGCTGGGCCTGGGAGATGACGGTCATACGGCATCATTGTTTCCAGGAACCGCTGCGTTGGAAGAGAGCACACAACGAGTGGTAGCGAATTTCGTTCCCAAGTTGGATGCGTGGCGATTGACATTCACGCTGCCTCTCATCAATCAAGCGCGCCACATTTGTTTTCTGGTGGATGGAAAAAAAAAGGGCGGCATTATCGAGCGCGTCTTGGAAGGTGATCCGCAATTTCCCGCGTCACGAGTGATGGATTATCGGGGAGTAGCACGGCCATCGTGGCTGTGGCGACGACAGAAATCTCTCGTTTCCCAATTCGGCAGGCGAGAGGTCCTCCCGCTCCATAGGCAAGATGCTCGTGCTCCAGTAGTATCGAAATCGTGCGCACGATCATCGTCACAGGTTCTGCGGGATTAATTGGTTCGGAAACGGTAAAGCAATTCGCTAGGGATGGCGCTTCCGTGGTTGGGATCGATAACGACATGCGCGCGCAATTTTTCGGCGCAGAAGCCTCGACCAAAAAATCTCGTGATGATTTGATCGCAAATGTTCGTGGGTACGAACACCACGACCTGGATATTCGAGACGCCGTGGCAGTCGCTGAGTTATTCAAACGGCACCGCGGCGCTATCGACGCCATTGTGCATACCGCGTCGCAACCGTCGCACGATTGGGCAGCTCGCGATCCGCAAACCGATTTTACCGTGAACGCGAACGGCACCCTGAATCTACTGGAAGCCGCGAGAAAGTTTTCTCCCGAGGCACCATTTATTTTTACATCCACTAACAAAGTCTATGGCGATACGCCGAACCGTTTGCCTCTGCGCGAACTGGAGAAACGCTGGGAAATCAAGCCGGGCCACGAATACGAGCCAGGCATTTCCGAGACGATGAGCATCGATTACACGAAGCATTCCCTCTTTGGCGCGTCCAAGGCCGCCGCGGACGTTCTCGTTCAGGAATACGGGCGTTACTTTGGAATGCCCACGGTTTCGTTCCGTGGTGGGTGTTTCACGGGACCGGCGCATGTCGGAACGGAACTGCACGGTTTTCTTTCGTATCTCATGATCTGCACAGTAAGCGGCAGGCCTTACCGCGTTTTCGGCTACAAGGGTAAACAGGTTCGCGACAACATCCATAGCTTCGATCTGGTCGAAGCGTTTGCCGAATTCATTCAGGCGCCACGCACGGGTGAGGTCTATAACATCGGCGGCAGCCGCTTTAGCAACTGTTCCATGCTGGAAGCTATCGAAATGTGCGAAGCGATCAGCGGCCGAAAACTAAGGTGGACCTATGAGGAAACGAACCGCCTTGGCGACCACATCTGGTGGATCAGCGATGTACGAAAATTTCAACGACATTATCCGCGATGGAAATTTTGCTATGGCATGCGCGAAATCCTGGACGAAATTTACACAACGGCGCGACGCTCGTAATTGGGGATCGAGTCGTGATTCGATTCCCGTTGTCCGCTATTTTCCATTCAAAACGACCCGTAAAACACCGGCTCGGTCATAACAGGAATGCGATAAAGTCATAACACATACGTGGAAATCCGCCAATGTTCGCCCACGCTTACTGGAGCCAGTGAAAACCCTCGCGTAAGCCGCAACGAAAATAACGGAATCAGCAACCGCTCTTTTAGTGCTCGTGTATTAGGGGACACTGAGCACCATTGAGGGATTGCTTGCAAGGAAGCCACGTTCCATGCAACCGGACACTTCGTTTCATTCGACCCTGGCTTTCCGGGAACGATATCGCGACGATTACTGGCGAAATAATGATCCGATTGCCGAGGATCGTTTGCTATGGCGTGCCCAGGCGTTTCGGCACGCGGTTCATCTCTTTCCAGGGCAGACGATTCTTGAGCTAGGCTGCGGAGATGGGCTCTTCACACGCGCACTTTTGCAAGTATGCCGCGGGGAGAATCCGATTACCGCGGTGACATTTCAGAAGTCCGCCGCAGATCCAACGGATATCAGAAGGAAAGTCGAGCTTCTGGAACTTTCCGACTTTTCCACTTCACTGAGGGGCCGGCGCTTTGATTGCGTGGTTGCAATGGACCTGGTGGATCGTCACCACGCTTCGCAACTCCTAAGGAATGTGTACGAGCTTCTTGGGCCGGGAGGCAAGATGGTTTTTTACGAGAGTAACCCATTGAATCCATTTCTTACGCTGCGCCGCCTCTTCCGGCGTTTGTTGGGCAGTCAAGATGCGCGGCGTCTTCTTAGCCGATCTCAACTCTACAACCTTCTCGTGAGTAGCGGATTCGTCCAGGTTTACGCGATTTATAATGACTTTGTCTTTGCTCCTCTGACACGGCGCCTGATCTGGCTCTTGCGTAATCTGTCGATTCTGCTGGAGAACGCACCTGCTGTACGGGCAATGGCGGGTTCAATTCTTGTCCACGCGCAAAAACCACCAGAAGCGATGGCTGTACCGAGGGGACCACGGATTACACACGAATCATTGCGAGGTGCAGTCTCCGTTGTCATCCCATGCCGCAACGAAGAGATGAACATCAGGCCCTTGGTGAACCGGCTTCTTAATTTGTACGGAGACTCCGTGTATGAGATTATACTCGTTAACGACGGTAGCACCGATGGTACTGCGGCAGTGATGGCCGACATTGCCCAGCAGAATAACCGCGTTAAACCTCTGCATCGCGGTCCGCCGAATGGTGTCGGTCGCGCCATAGCAGAGGGACTGTCCCAAGCTCGTGGGCGCTACGTGCTAACAATGGATTGCGATTTTGCACATCTTCTGCCCGAATTTCGCGACCTCTTCGATTTTGCTGTCGAGGGCTATGACGTCGTCGTCGGCAGTCGGTTTTCCCGGCATAGCGTTCTCCTTAACTATCCTTTTCTGAAAATCGCGGCAAATCGGGGTTTTCATTTGCTGGCGCGGCTGCTGCTTTTGCGCAATTTTCGCGATCTTACGAATAACCTTAAGTTGATGCGTCGAGACGTCGTAGCCAATCTGCAACTTCGTCAGCCTGGTTTCGCTGTGAACGCCGAAACCGGGCTCCAGCCGCTTATCCTCGGCTATCGCGTGAAAGAGGTGCCGATTTCGTGGATCAATCGATCTCCTGAAATGGGCGCATCGTCATTCAGGCTCATTCGCGTGGGCGGTGGTTACTGGCGTGTTCTTCTAAACATCTGGCTCAGACAAGTATTCAAGGCAGGTCCGTACCGGGCTCTGCACCGACGGCCCGTAAGCGCGCATGTGCAGTAGAATGTACAAATTCACGGGGGGAATCGCCCGATTGACGGTGATTCATGTCCAATGATCGTTTAGAATCCGATGACCGCGATATTTCGTAAAACGCGAAGCTCTGTCCCGGCTCCGAAACCAGCGCACGCTGTGTGGGGACCTATGAATTGGTTGCTACTGCTAGTCATCTTCGGATTGACTGCGGTTCTTCAGGTCCTTGTCGCGGGCCGGAGTGGACTTTGGGCTGACGAAGTTTTCTCGCTGGCATTGGCAACGGGACATAGCCTGGAGCACGCAGCCGCCGTAGCCGACCCACGGCGCGGGGATTTCGTTGAGCCTAACTACCCAGTGCCAGCAGAGGAGTTTTCTCGTTATCTAAAGCACGACGACCCTCCAGCCAATCCTGCACGTGTGGTTCGGGCCGTATTACTCTCCGATACGAACCCACCACTTTATTACCTCTTGCTCTACGGGTGGACAATCGTTGTCGGCACGAGCGACATCGCCCTTCGCTTATTCTCGATTATGTGCGCACTGGCTTGCCTTCCGCTACTTGCCGGCATTGCGCGGCGTACGGGAGCAGAAGTTTTTTCCAGCTGTGTTCTTTTCGCATTCTCCCCATTGGGAATTTACTATTCGACAGAAGGGCGGATGTATTCCCTCCTGTGGCTATGCGTGCTTGCGACGACATGGTTTTCGCTCGTCCTACAGCAACGCGGCGAAGGTATCGCAGTTTATGCTCTTTGGATCCTGACATCAGTGGCTGGATTTTTGACGCACTACTTCTTCGTGTTTCCATGGCTGGCCATTGTTGCATATCTCTCGATTGCGCCAGGAAAACTTACGAAGCTAAAACTGGCAGTGTGTCTATTCGTGACCGTTGTTTTAATTTTCCCATGGTACATAAAACTCCCGGAGAGCCTTGCCACCTGGCGAATTACACAGGATTGGCTGAAATGGCGACCGCCGGGATTTTATCGCTGGGTTGCATCACTCGAGCTCGTGGTTCAGCCCTTTTCTGGAGGCGATTATCGAATCTCAAATGCCGCCGCCCTAATTCTCTTCGGCTTGATTGGCATGGCCATGGTTTCGCGTCTGCGTATACAGGTATTCGGCAAACATCGGCTTTTGCTCTGGCTTTCATTCACCGCTGCCTGCGTGGGTCCTCTCGCTTTTGATCTAGTGCAGCACACCTATACGGTTGCTGTCCCGCGCTATGCAGTTGCGGCATTACCATTCGCATACCTGCTGGCGGGCGTCGGGCTCGCCTGCCTGAGCCGTCATGCGAGATTCACTATGCTCATTCTCATAATATTGGCTTGGGCACCGACGGTCCTCGGCATTTATCGCAGCGGTTGGCGGGGATGGTCACCACTCCGCGAAATCTCACGTGCCGCCTGCACGAATGCCGGTCCTTCCGATTTGATACTTGTCCATTCTATCCCATCAGGGGTACTAGGCATTGCTCGTTACGCTCACCATTCTGCTGGACTGGCTTCGTGGGTCGGACAGCTCGGCACGCGTCGGGTGCCGGAATCATTGCTCGAGCTGGCTAACGGTCGCACGCGGATCATTTTAGTGAAGGTGCATGAGGTTGGTGAGCCTGCCCCGGAGGAAAACTGGTTGCGTGCCAACGCCGTGGTCTTTGATGAGACCGATCTGGGTTCGGGCAAAATCGTGGACTTCCGGCCACGTGGTGCAAAGACATTCTAAGCAGATTGCAAAGAGAAGGGCAGGGAACCGAAATTCGTGATCGATTTAGAATTCACGATGTAGCGATTCAGTGTCCTTAATACTCTTCGCCCTCATCTTCTTTCGGCGGCACAATGCGGTCGTCAACTGCGTAGGCGTGAAGCATTACCGCGATGAGGTAAAAGAAAAAGAGACCGATCCCGAATCCGGCGGACGCGATGGCGGCCAGAAGCACGAAAATCCCTACTGGAACAGCGCCAGCCATCCACAACAAGCCTACCAGTCTGTGTCCTTTGTAAATATGCCCTAACCCGGGAATGATACTAAGGATAACTGCGATGGCATCGCTTGCTTTGCCTTCCGCCGTTTCAGTCGCGCCACGCGTCCAGTCACATCGGTCACAGTGTTCGGCATCCTTCGGCAAGAGATGCCCGCAGTACGGACAGGGCATTGTGTCCCCCGTGCTCGGTTCGGGCCGAGTAGCGGGTGCGTCCGTGTACTCCACGCTCATTGCAATCATTAAAAATCACAAGGCGCGCGGAATTCGTCAAGCAAACTTGCAGTTGGCCATAATGCCGCCATCCGATAGAATCGCCCCCTTAACGCTTGAAACGCGCGCTTCTTCTTTTTCTCGGATTCTCCGCGCAAGTCTTTGGCGCAGGGCTGAGTCCCTATGCCCACCTGGTTGTTAACGACTCTGCCGCAACACCGCGCAACGGAGTCCGCGTGACTTATCTCGGCACAAGCGGCTACCAATTGGAGTCCAAGGGTCACGCGCTGCTTATCGATCCTTATTTCTCGCGCGTGAATTTTTTGAGCGTTGCGCTTGATTCGCGCATTCAACCAAACATCGCTCGCATTGCTGAGGGAATGCGACATCTCGCTCCGAAGGCGGACGCGATCCTGGTTACTCACGGACATTTCGATCATCTGCTCGATGTTCCAATTGTAATGTCGAAAACGCCGGCTCGTCTCATTGCTTCGGCTTCGGCCATCACTCTTGCGAAACGTGCGGGCGTATCATCTGGCGATGCGTTGTCAGCCGGAGATGTGCGACGAATTGGACCATGAAAAATTCGCGTGTTACCCGCTACGCACGATCGGCTTTTCGGCAAAGTGCCATTTGATCAACATGACGTACGCGGCCCCGGGCCGCCGCAACGTCCAGCTTGCGGCGAACCGCTTGCGTTTCTCATCGAAATTGATGGGCAGCGCATTTACATCGATTCTGGTGGGACCACTGCACAATTGCCGCCCGATGAGCAGGTCGATCTTGCAATTCTAGGTATGGCACTGCCGGACTCCCGCCTGCGGTTGCCCGGCGCGCTCGAACGTTTGAAGCCGCGCTATGTTTTGCCGAGTCACCAGGACAATTTTTTTCAGCCGTTGGACGCTGGATTTCAATTTGGGCCGCTTACGGATTTCTCGCGGGTGCGACGTGATTGCGAGCGAGACAATCGTGGCCACTTGATCCTGCTGGATTATTTTCGGCCATGGACGCTGCCGAGAAAATGACTCCGACGCGCGAACGCTATGGCCTGCTGCTCACAGCGCTCGCGCCGGTCATTCCGCAAATTCTCGGGAGCGCGTTCAACATTTGGTACAACACGACAGTTATTGAGCCGTTGCTCACTTCACCTGCGTTGAAGCAGCGTTTCTTCGAGACGGTCGTGCTTTACAATACGGTTGTCTATCCGATCGGCGTCTTCTTCTGGCTCAAACGAATTTTCTCGTTTCGCGATCTGTTTCATCGTCTCCGCGCCGGAACGGCAACCGATTCTGCATCGCTCACCCAG
>QHNF01000088.1 GCA_003218345.1 Verrucomicrobiota bacterium
TTGAAGCAATCTGTTTTGCCAAAGAGAAGAAGCTTCCAATGCTCTTTCTCGTCGAAGACAACGCCTATGGCATAAGCATGCCGACGCGCAAAACTAATCCGCTCGCTTTAAATGTTCTCGAGTCTGAGAACTGGCGCCGAATCGATGGACAAAACGTGCAGCAGATTTATGACGCCACAGCAGATGCATTCGAGAAAATTCGCGCTGGCAGTGGTCCATTTTTTTTCTGGATCAAGATGGAACGCCTTTCGAGTCACACCAGTTCCGACGATCAAAAACTTTATCGCAGCGAGGAAGAACTACGAGAGCTGGAGAAATTCGATCCGCTCAAGTGCTGGAAAGATCAATTGATTGAAGAAGGCGCGATCACCGCCGACGAATTCGCGAAGCTGGATAATGAAGTCAAGGAGCGCATTCGCGGCGAGTATAGCGAAGCGGAGAAAGCGGAGGACCCATCGCCTAACGAGCTTCTCGCTAATGTCAGCAAATCATCGCCTAAGATCGATGAGGAGGTCCTACCGCCGGGGAAATATCGCATTGGCGACACCGTCAATAAAACATTGCGCGTCGGTCTCGAGGAAGACCCGCGGCGCATCATTTTCGGCGAGGACATCGAAGATCCGAAAGGCGGCGTGTTCCGCCTCACGCAGAAACTTTCAACCGAGTTTCCAAGGCAGGTTTTTAATTCACCTCTCGCTGAATCGACTATTCTCGGCGTTGCCTGCGGTCTGGCTGCGTACGGCAGTCGACCAGTATTCGAGCTGCAATTTATTGATTTTATTTATCCTGGTTTCAACCAGCTCGTTACGAACATTTCAACATTACGTTGGCGATCGTATGGCAACTGGAAATGTCCGGCTGTGATTTACGCGCCGTATGGCGCTTATCTGCCCGGCGGAAGCTTATGGCACAGCCAGGCGAATGAGTCGGTGTTCGCACATTATCCCGGCCTGAGTGTCGTCATCCCGAGCACACCGGACGACGCAGCGGGATTGCTTTGGACAGCGATGCACGCCGACGATCCAGTGATCTTTCTTATTCCAAAGCACATGCTTTGGGCCGAACACGAATATGCGGAGCCCATTCGCTCCGTCCCGTTGGGTCAGGCCCGAAAGCGCACGACCGGTTCTGATGTTACGCTCGTCGCATGGGGGAATACGGTGGAGAAATCGCTCGAAGCGATCGCAAAAATCGAGAACGAAACGAGCGTGGAATTGATCGATCTGCGCTCAATCGTGCCGTGGGATCGTGTCACGATCGAAAAATCTGTGCGCAAGACCGGCCGGCTGCTTGTCGTGCAGGAAGACACGGAAAACTGCAGCGTGGGTGAAATGATCATTTCGCACGTGACGGCTAAGTCGGAACTCTGGAATGAAATGATCAGCCCGCCGATTCTCGTGAGCAAAGCCAACGTCATGATCGGTTACAATCCGATTTACGAATATGCGGCGTTGCCGGACGTGGAGCGCATCGTCGCCGCGATTCGCAGATCACTTGCGACAAAACAGGAACGGCCTGCTGTAGCCGCGGGCATCAACTGCGGCGGGGCGCGCGTGGAAGTCGAGCCTGTGAAGCCGGAATCACCGATCCCGGCTACAACAGAAATTAGCAAACAGCGGGCGCAAAGCATCACAGTTCCGGTGATGGGTGAAGGAATTCGGAACGCAAAAATTGTTTCGCTTTTGAAAAATCCAGGCGACCCGATCGCACTCGATGATGACCTGTGCGAAGTCGAAACGGATAAGGCCGTCTATCCCATTCAGTCGTCCTTTGCCGGCGTGATGGGTGAATGGAAAACAAAAATAGGCGACACGGTAGAGATTGGCCAGGAGCTTGGCACCATTCTCACCGGTGAACCGTCGTTTGCTGACCAGTTTCAGGCGGCGGCGAAAGAATCAGTTGATGGCGTAAGATCGGCTGTCCCGGTCCGCAAGGAGGCTGAAGTCGCGTCTGGAGACAGGCGCCGCTACGACATCGAGCCTGCACTTTCGCCTACCATCACGCGCAAGCTAAGCCGCGTGATTCCTGCCAATTTGCAGATCGATGCGCGCTGGGATGCGATTCGAAAGGCACGCGATGCAGCTAAAAAGAAAGACGAAAAGAACGCCCCTTCCCCTTCGGTCATGGTCGCGTGGGCAGTCGTGCGAGCAATGGAAAAACATGCGCCTTTCCGTCGTCTAATTCTGGAAGACGACCGTATTGTCGAGAGCGAAAATTTCGATCTGGGCATTGCTGTGGCGCTGGGAGGCGATCGTCTCGCGACAGCGCTGATTGTCGATGCAAACAAGAAAAGCTGGCCTGAATTAGTCAAGGCTTACAATGAAACAGTCGATGCCACGCGCGGCGGCCGGGTTGATGCGATGAACGCGCCGGTCGTCATCACAAGCCTCGGTGCATTCGGGGTGAAAGCCGGTGTGCCCATTGTCGTGCCGCCGTCGGTAGGAACGCTTTTTGTCGGTACGGCCCACCGAGAATTAATTCAAGATGGCAGCAAGAATAAGAGCGCAGAAGTGATCACGCTTTCGCTCACATTTGATCACCGGGTCGTGAACGGCGCCGGAGCCGCCAGCTTCGCCAACGAGATCAAAAAACAAATCAAAGGATTTAAAATCCTGAAAACAGAAGTACGCGCTGTTTCTCGTTGAGTTGTTTCGATAACCGCTTCCGCGCAACAGCGAGAGCCTCATAACTACATCCATGAAGTCTGTGCATTCCGTAATTCTAGTACGGTCAATTCTCACGACCGAAATCAACATCAACGGAGGAGAAATCTTATGGCGAGAAAACTTGATGGAAAGAAAGTGGCCATTCTTGTGGCGGATGGCTTTGAGCAGGTGGAAATGACAAAACCGCGCGAGGCACTTGATGAAGCGGGTGCGGAAACGAAGATCGTTTCGCTAAAACCAGGCAAAATCCAGGGCATGCAGCATGCGGACAAAGGCGACAAATTTGATGTCGATCTTACTGTGGATGAAGCGCGTCCTGAGGAATTCGATGCACTAATGATTCCAGGTGGTTTATTCAATCCAGATGCGCTGCGTTCGAATGAGGATGTCCTCGACTTTGCGCGGCATTTCTTCCGTGAAGGCAAACCAGTAGCGACCATTTGCCACGGACCGCAAGTGCTTATAAGTGCGAACCTGGTCAGCGGCAGGACGATGACCTCGTGGCCCGCAATCAAAGCAGACATGCGGAATGCAGGAGCAAATTGGATCAACCAGGAAGTCGTGGTGGATAACGGCTTGGTAACCAGTCGTAAGCCCGATGACATTCCAGCATTCAACAAGAAGATGATCGAGGAATTCTGCGAGGGTCGGCACGAAGGCATGGCGATGGCAGCCTCTGCTGTCCACGAAAGCTAGCAGCGAAGTCGCGGCCACAACGGGATTGTAGGCGTCTGTTGTTAGATGCCGATCTAAGATTGGCGTTTCACAGGAACGCCCTACAATTATCCATTCGTCCTGCGCTTCCGAATGACGACGGCCAATAAAATCACAATCGTTCGGATCTTGATGATTCCGGCTTTCGTCACGATGGCCATTTATTACGGCGAGAGCATTCAGGCAGGCACACGGGTCGAATGGATGCGCTTCACTGCGATTGCCATTTTCTTGATCGCTGCAGCAAGTGATGGTTTGGACGGCTACGTGGCTCGTCATTACAAACAGCGCAGCACACTCGGCGCGATTCTCGACCCGATTGCAGACAAAGGTTTGCTGCTGAGCGCGATCATCACGTTGAGCATCAGTAATTGGAGCGATATCGATCCTGAATACGGACGATTTCCGGCTTGGTTCCCTGTTCTTGTTATCACACGCGATGCCGTCATTCTCGTCGGCGCAGGTGTGTTACATTTGCTCAATGGCAAGGTGCATGTGAAACCAAGTTGGACCGGCAAAGTCGCGACTGTATTGCAAATGGCGGCAATCGCATGGGTCATGTTACAGCTACGATTTCTTCCCTTGTTCTACGTTGTCATCGCTGCTGGCGTGTTCACGTTTGTTTCCGGAATTATTTACGTAATGGATGGGGTGCGACAGTTGCAGGCCGAAGGTCATGCACACGCCACGAAATATTGAGTTCGGCGCTATTCGCGATGAACCGCTCCGACACATGGCCGAATGTGGCAATCGTGGGTCGGCCGAACGTCGGTAAATCGGCATTATTTAATCGTCTGGTTGGTCGCAGGATCGCTATCGTGCATGATCAGCCCGGGATAACGCGCGATCGCATCTCGGCGACTTGCAACCGCGGGACTCAATCGTTTGCGCTCTGGGATACCGGCGGCATTGCTGGTGCAGGTGAATCCGAATTGACGGCGCAAGTTCGCCGCGCAGTCGAAAGAGCCATTCAAGATAGCGACGTTCTGCTTTTCATCGTCGATGCAAAGGACGGGCTGTCGCCGGTCGATCAGGAGCTCGCGCGTATCCTGCGCAAATCGCGAAAACCAGTCGTCCTGGTAATTAACAAGATCGATACCGAGAAGCAGGAGAATCTGGCCGCTGATTTTGCGTCTCTTGGCTTCCCACACAGCCAATCAGTCAGCGCGGAGCACAATCGGGGTATCTCGGAATTGATAGAAACAATTGAGCAACTTCTCCCCTCACCTTCGGCAGTCAGCCAATCACCAGTCACTAGTCAACAGTCACTTTCCATTGCCATCGTTGGGCGCCCAAACGTCGGTAAGTCGTCGCTGATTAATTCAATTGTGCGCAGCGAACGCGCTATCGTAAGCGAGCTGTCGGGTACAACACGCGACGCTATCGACATCTCATACCGACGGGATGATCAGCAGTTTCTGTTCATCGATACAGCCGGAATCCGGAGACGCGGCAAACATTCCACTTCAGCTGAAGTCTTCAGCGTCATGCGCGCAGAACGCAGCATCCGCCGCGCACATCTTTGTGTTCTCATTGTCGATCTCACAATGGGCGTAACGGCGCAGGACAAACGAATCGCCGGTCTGATTCAGCAGGCGCGCAAGGCAGCGATCGTTGTTTTGAACAAATGGGATTTGGTGAAACCGCGCCGCAAGACAAAGCAGACGATTACGCAACTTGTGGACGACGCGCGCACCCGAATTTTCTTTCTCGATTACGCGCCCGTCTTGGTCGCGTCTGCTCTGACCGGAGAAAGTATCGACAAATTGTTTGCGCTTATCGGAAATGTTCGGCGCGCAGCGCAGCAGCGCATAGGCACCGGAGTTTTGAATCGATTGCTGCGAGCGGCGTTTGCCGCCAATCCGCCCCCGATGATGTCCGGCAAACGCCTCAAACTGTTTTACGCCGCGCAAGCGAGCGGCAAAGAAGACGCGCTACAGCCTCCGGAATTCGTCCTTTTCGTTAACGATCCGCGCTTGTTGAGCCAAACGTATACCCGTTACCTTGAAGCTCGCATTCGCAAGGCGCAACCTTTTCCAGGATTGCCGATCATTCTGACGCTACGTCCCCGTAGCGAAAATGTAGCGCGAGCGTCTCGCTTGCGAGTGAAATAAACAAAACCAATCTGCG
>QHNF01000472.1 GCA_003218345.1 Verrucomicrobiota bacterium
AATCATCGAAATCAGATCGCACCGTTGGGGCTGGAAGGTTTTTGAAGCACCCGGGATGAGCCGGTGTTTCTAGAAAGCGTCAGGCAATCAATTTCGCACAGAGCCGCGCGAGCTTTCGCCGCGGTGAAATTCGTGTTTTGGATTCGATCGAGAAGAATCGAAAGCTGTGACCGCGCAAAAACGTTTGCGGTTCGGGCCCTGTTTCGATCTGAGGAGGGGTGTGTTGTCGAGGGTGCGGGGCTGAGCGTGGTTGTTATGCCACCCATCGAGCAGAAGGCCGCAGCTCAGGCCGCTCGTGCAGTGCCCGCCGTGCAAGCTCTCGCTGTTCAGGGTGTCGACTCGCGAGGAGTTTTTGCACGTCGCTTGGCAGGAGTCGGCGCAGGTCGCCCTGAGCGGCAGCGGCCAGCCGGTGGCTCTTGGTTCCCCGATGCTGGCGCATCCGTCCGCGCTTGGGCTCGTAACGCCTGCGGGCCGCTACTCGGTGATACGGGCCGCTACTCGGTGATACACCATGTGTCCAACACAATAGACGGACTCCGGAACCGCGGGCTTCGAGCACTTCTGGCACAAACCTTTTTGCTTCTGTCGCAATTGCCACTTGCGCTGCCGCGAGACAGATACCTCGCTGACCTGCTCTACGATTCGTTTTTTCACCACGGCTCGCACCGTATCCGGCCTGTCGGGCGTTGAAAGCCGACGGCACGCCGACTCGGTTAGCCGATAGCGGCACCGGCGCCGAGGACATCGGTAAAGCTCATTGTCTGGGGCATTTCTCCGAACGGCGCGTCCCTCCAACGACTCGCCGATAGCGGCTCGGCGGCCTCCTTCAGCAAGTGCAGGGCAAGGATGCCTAGCTGGCTATTGCCTGAATTGTGGCTCCTGAGCACGTATTCAAGTGCGAAGTTCATGCGCACGTCTCGCGCGGCATCATGCTTGTTGTTGCGCAGATCGGGCGAGCCTTTCAGGTTCACATTTTTCCACTGCGCCGGTTTCACGAAATAATTTTCATCATTCCGGAAATGCTCCCTGAGCAGCCGCCGCAGGAATCCATGCCTGTATTTGTTTTTGCCGTTACCCCCGATCGTCTTCGCACCGCGGTCCTTCAACCATTCTCCAAAGCTGTCTGGCAGGTTTGTCATCATATTGGCTATTTCGATACCTGATATATAGATCTATTCAGATATCTGTCAACACATTTTTGTAGATATACTGCCATTCTGGCATTAGAAATTTCGCTAATATGTCTAGGTGTGGCAAATTTTTTGCCAAATTTTGAATGAAACTTGCTTGACTGGTTGCCGTAGAATACTGGAAAAGAACCGTATTATGACTGAAGAACAGATTAGGAAAGACTTAGAAGACAGCCTGTCCAAGGACCAAATGGCGGCAGTTACGGTTCGCCTCTCTATGCCGCGTGCGGTTTGGTGCGACGTTCTGCGGGGCATGCTGCACTACAAAATCTCTCAGCCGAGCTCGTACGTTTCGAACTTGATTAGAAGTGACGCGGAGAAGCGCGAAGCACTGCCGCCTCCGTATCCCCGCACGCCGACCGGGCAAATAATTGTGGAGCCGCCACCGGGAGGGTCGCCTCCGTACCGCTTTGCTTCACCGTCTGGCGAGGGTGGGTAGGCTTCGGAACTGGGACCGGGCAGAAACAATCCTTTTTCCTTATGCACTCTCTCCGCCTTTGGACGCTAAGGCCACCAGCGCTTTGTCCCGCCGCTCAATCAGGCGCTGCCGCTCCGCTTCCGGGACCACAACGGCGGACATGCCTACCTGCACGCCGATCTGTGTGCTGTCGCGATATTCGGGAAAGATTAGCTTCAGTGCGGCCTCGAACATTCGAAAGGGCAACGACAAAGATTTTTTCACGGTCGTTTTCTACGGTGTGAAAATTTTTCGCTGAAAAACGGCGCAATTCTGCGTAACGCGGCGCAAATCCGAAATGGCCAAATGCCTAGCGTCCGCAACGGTGCGCAAGCCAGTGAAAACCCGCGCAAAAACTCTCTCTTGAATTACAAATCAGCTGCTCTACCAGCTGAGCTATGCCGGCGAAACACGGCGCACAGTAACGCCCGCTGCCGCTTGGAACAAGTTGCCGAGCTTATAAGCGTGAACGCGTCGTGACTGAAAGCGGTTCCGCCGTCTCCAAATTTTTGATCACGGTGCTGAGATAGACCGACTTTGGATAAATTGCCCTGTACTTCGTGATCTCCGCTCGATTTAATACTTTGAATCCGTAGCGTTCGAACATTTTCTCACCGCGCCGGCTCTCAAAGGTGACGATTTGTCCGTAAACACGTTTTTCGCCGGAGCAGTAAAGGTAACTCAAATACGCGCTCATCAGCGCGCGGGTTGTGGAAACCTTCCGGGCATCTGGGAGGAGGTTGATGTGAAAATGTGGGACCCGGCGCGGCCGCGCAGGCACTTCTCGCCAACCGTACATGAGCGTCCATCGAATAAACCGGCGTGAGCGTTCGTGGTAGCGAAAGTAACGAGTGAGCGCGCGGAAAAAGAGCCAAACGTTTTGATAGAGAGCGTAGAGTTGATTGCGCAACGGCTTGCGCGAGCCAAGAAGATAACCGCGGATTTCGCCGTCCACCTCCAGGAGAAAACACGACTCGGGCTCGTGATCGGTGTAATAGGTCGTAAGAAAATCGGCGAACAATTCCCGATCTTCATAAACCGGATTGATCGGGTGCCCGAGAAAGCCGGTGTCGCAGCACAACTTTCGGACCGCTTCGCGATCCGATGGGCGGTA
>QHNF01000081.1 GCA_003218345.1 Verrucomicrobiota bacterium
ATTGGGCGCCCAGCGCGGACTGGAGGGCGCGATTTGGGCGAGCTGCTTTCTGCTGGTAATCAGTGTCGCGTGCTGGACGAAAGGGGCGTTCGTTTTGCCAACCGCATCAGCCATAAAGCGAAGTGTCGCGCTCGTACTCATGTTCGTGCTCGTGTTTGCGAGTGGCATTTATTTCATCGGCGGGAAATTTCGGTCAACCAATCTGGCTTCCGCGACTGCGGGATCGCTCCGGGGAGACTGGCAGGCGTTCACACCGGAGCGGTTGCAAGCAGAACTGGAACAGGGCCATTCCGTCTTTGTCGATTTTACGGCCGCCTGGTGTCTCACCTGCAAATTCAATGAGGCCAATGTCCTTGAGAACGATGCGGTGCGAGAAGCGTTTCAGCGTCACGGAATCGTCAAACTGAAAGCTGATTGGACCAACGGCGATCCAGTGATCACGAAATTATTACAACAATTTGGCCGGCCTGGCGTCCCGCTCTATGTGCTTTATCCAGGAAAATCCGCTGAGCCGATTGTGTTCCCGGAGTTGCTCACCAAGAGCATGATTCTGGAAAAACTCGAAAGCACATCGCAAGCAGTCGCTGCGCAATAATCCGTAGAAATGACGAAATCCGAATGTCATGACGAAGGAATGTCGAATACCGGATCACGAAATGATAGGGCGCGACCGGCGGACGCGCCGGGGATGATGGGATACTTTTGCGCGATTAGCGGGCGTCCCGTTGAATTTTCTCTCGTTCCTTGCCAATCTGCTATTCGTGAGAAAATTGAACTATCTTAACACCTTCGCTTTCTAATCGATTTATGAACAAAAAAATAATTTTGACCGTCGTTACATCACTGATCGCTACTGCAGTCTTTGCCTTCGATCCGCCGCCAGTCGGCAGTGCTGCGCCAGATTTTTCGCTCACCGATGCGAAAGGCAACACGCATTCGCTCTCGCAATACAAAGGCAAATATGTCGTGCTCGAATGGTTCAACCCGCAATGCCCGTTTGTGAAAAAACATTACGGCAGCGGCAACATGCAAAAGTTGCAGGATGAATACACAAGCAAAGGCATCGTTTGGCTGACAATTGATTCCAGCGCACCCGGCACTGAGGGCAACATCACTCCCGAGGAAGCCGAGAAGATCACCAGCGCATGGAAAACGCATCAGACCGCGCTGCTCCTTGATCCGGAAGGCAAAGCTGGACGCGCTTATGGGGCCAAGAACACGCCAGACATGGTTGTAATTAATCCGGACGGAAAAATTGCCTATGAAGGCGCAATCGACAACAAGGCAACGCCGAATCCGGCCGACATTCCCGTCTCGACCAACTACGTGAAGGTTGCATTGGACGAATCATTGGCAGGCAAACCCGTCACGACTCCACAAACCAAGCCGTACGGTTGCTCGGTCAAATACAAATGACGGTTCCATAGCGCGGTCGCCAAGGCATAAACGAGAAACCGCGGATTACGCGGATAGCACGGATTTAAAAAGAGAGAAATGATCCGTGTAATCCGCGGTTCAATCCTCTCGGTCATCTTTTTGTTCTCGATAAGCCGGCCAAATTCTTGCGAAGCTCGGCGCCAGCTGGATCTGACTCGGGCCGAGGACCCCATGGCCCGGTTTTTTGCTTCTTTTCAGACCCGCAATCATCGAGCCCAAAATCCGGGCGGGGGAAAGAGAAAGAGCAATATTGTGACGTCAACAATTCCGCTTAAACAGCAACTCCACCGCTTCTGATCGTACTGGCGCTCTTGTGCTTCGGCTTTTTGCCCGGAGCGCAACCGGTTGTCCCGGCGACCGATGGCGGCTATCCGGGCTTAACCTGGCGGAAGGCAAAACGCCCTTTACATCTCACCACCGGCAGTGGCAACGAGTCACGCATTGAGGTTCTTATCCAAACGTGGTCATAGCATGGCGCCGCGCATGATTACCAGGGCGATGCTGAAATAAATGATTAATCCGGTCACATCGACAAGCGTTGCGACAAATGGAGCGGAAGACGTTGCGGGGTCGGCGCCGACCCGCCTCAAAACAAACGGCAACATCGAGCCTGAGAGCGAGCCCCAAAGCACCACGCCCACGAGCGCGAGACCGACTGTTATTGCGACAAGCGGCCAATGCGGGCCGTACAACTCACGATGGAAATATTTCTCGCCTGCGATCGACCATAGCGCTACGCGCAATGTCCCGATCGCGCCGAGGATCAAGCCTAGCGACAAACCCGCCCGAATTTCACGGAACGCCACGCGCCACCAGTCACGCAGCGTCACCTCTCCCAGAGCCATCGCGCGGACGATCAGAGTCGATGCTTGCGAGCCGGAATTGCCGCCACTTGAAATGATCAGCGGCAAAAACAACGCCAGCACCACGGCCCTGGCGATTTCATCTTGAAAACTCGCCATTGCCGTCGCAGTCAGCATCTCGCCTAGGAACAAAATCACAAGCCAGCCTGCGCGTTTGCGGATCATTCGCCAGAGAGGAATGCGCATATACGGCTCTTCCAATGCCTCCACGCCTCCGAACTTTTGAATGTCCTCTGTTGCTTCCTTTTCAGCGACGTCGAGCATGTCATCGATGGTAATAATCCCAACGAGAATGCCGT
Organism: Verrucomicrobiota bacterium; assembly: GCA_003218345.1. Lineage (GTDB taxonomy): Bacteria > Verrucomicrobiota > Verrucomicrobiia > Chthoniobacterales > UBA10450 > Udaeobacter. The sequence continues at coordinate 2,600 of QHNF01000081.1, forward strand.
TCGAATCAACCACCGGCAAGGCGGTGCGGTCGTATTTCCGGAAGACATTCAGCGCGTCCTGCTGCGAGTCGTTCACTCTTAATGCAACAAATGTTTGGTCCCGGAAGTCGCTTACTTTTGCTGTGAGAGGTCTGAGCAGAAACTCGCGCATGCGGATGTCGTCGATTAATTTGCCGCGCTCGCCGACGACATAAATCACATTGAGCGTCTCGCTGTCCTGGCCGTGCTCGCGCACGTAATCGAGGACTTGTTGGACCGTCCAATCTTCGGGCACAGCGATGAAATCCGGGGTCATCAAACGGCCCACACTGCCCTCCGGATATCCGAGCAACGATTGTGCGACGTGGCGTTCCTCTGGCGTTAGTAGTCGGATTAATTGCCGCGCCGCCGCACTGGGCAATTCCTCGAGAAGCGCCGTGCGGTCGTCCGGCGACATTTCGTTTAGAATGGCCACCACCTGCTCGTGCGCCATGGCCCGCAGCAATTTCTGCTGCGAATCGACGTCGAGATACTCGAAAACATCCGCCGCCAGCGCATGCGGGAGGACACGGAAGATGATGACCTGCTCATCTTCCGGCACGTCGAGAATCACCTCTGCGACGTCCGCCGGCGGCCACTCGCGAAACACCTCGCGCAGCGCCCCGAAGTTACGGGCGTCGATCATGCTTCTGATTTCAGGCTCTAAAATTTTGCCGACCACGTCGCGTTTGTAACACTCACGGTTGCTCAAAGCAACGGCTCACGGTGGTAGGGACACCGCGCTGCGGCGTGCCGTCGGCGCAGCGGCGCCGATCCTACCTTCTCTGACTTGGCATTTTCCGGAAACGTTCCAAAATGAATGTGATGCCGGCAGTAGCTACAACTCCAATGATTCGGCGCGAGATTGGCGACGATCGCATCTGCCTGCTTACCTTCGATCGGCCCGAATCGAGCGCGAACATTTTCGATGCAGCCACGCTCGACGAATTAAATGAGCACCTCGATTTTGTTGAGAACGAGGCCTCGTTGCGTGGTCTGATCATTGCGTCGGCAAAAAAATCGATCTTCATCGCCGGCGCGGATCTGAAGACGCTGTTGCAGCAGGCGCAGGAAGGAGAGATGCGCGGATTCATCTCGAAAGGACAGCAGGTGCTGAGTCGGCTTGCGGATCTAACAATTCCGACCGTTGCCGCGATTCATGGCGCGTGCGCGGGCGGAGGGTATGAAGCCACGCTGGCCTGCGACTATCGAATCGCTTCCGATCATCCGGCGACGCGGATTGGACTTCCTGAAACGACACTCGGGTTAATTCCCGCGTGGGGCGGTTGCACGCGTCTGCCGCGGTTAATCGGCGCAGAAAAAGCCGCTGAAGCGATTTTGAAAGGAAAACTTTACTCTGCCCAGGATGCTTTGAAGTTTGGATTGGTAGATGAAATCGCCCCACCAGATCAGCTTGTAGATCGTGCGCGCAAAGAATTGCGCGATGGGAAACGCAAACCTTCGGCGCCAAAAATTAATCAGGAAATTCCCGCGCCCCGAGACCACAATCCGGCGCCGGCGCGCGCCGCCGAAGTGATCAGGAAAGGCCTTTCGACCTCCACGCAGCAATCGCTCGCCTTCGAGCTGGATGCGATTGTTGATCTTGGCAAAACGGAATCAACGCAAAACTTGATCCGCAATTTTTTCCTCGCGGAAAAATACAAAAAGGGAACATCTAAGTCGCCAGCGGAAAAAGTCGTGCACGCTGCCGTGATTGGCGCCGGCGTGATGGGTTCGGGTATCGCGCAATGGCTCAGCTCTCATGGCGTCTCGGTGATCCTGCGCGACATATCTCGGGAGCAGATCGACCGCGGTCTTGCGAACATCGAGAAAACTTACTCCGACGCGGTGAAACGTGGTTTGATGACGGAGGAAAGCGCAAAGGCGGGTCGCGCCCGGATTGTGGCCTCGACTGCACCGATGGAATTGCGCGATGTGCAAATTGTCATCGAAGCCGCCTCAGAAAAATTCGAGATCAAGAGAGAAATCTTTCGCGAGCTGGCGATGCAAGCCGGTCCGAAAACGATTGTCGCCACGAATACGTCGGCTCTTCCAGTTACCAAGCTCGCCGACGCAACTGTTTCGCCCGAGCACGTCATCGGTCTCCATTTTTTCAATCCAGTGAGCCGGATGAAGCTGGTGGAGGTGGTCATTGCAAAACAGACATCGAACGACACACGCGAGCGGGCACTTGCTTTTGCACGGCAAATTGGGAAACTCCCTGTGATCGTTCGCGACAACCCGGGTTTTCTGGTTAATCGCGTGCTGTTTCCGTATTTGCTCGATGCCGCCGAGCTTTTCGAGAGTGGCCTGGACGCGGAGAAGATCGACAATGCACTTCTGCAATGGGGCATGCCGATGGGACCGCTGCGGTTGATCGACGAAGTTGGTGTCGATATCACTATTGATATTGGCAACACATTGGAAAAGGCGTACGGACGGCGGGATCACGTTTCCGCTGTCCTGCTATGGTTGCGCGATGGTCAGATGCTGGGTCGCAAAACGAGCGCCGGTTTTTACAAATACGATGGCAAAGCGCAAATACCTAACGAGTCGCTCGCACAGTGGCGACGCGCGTTGCACGGCGAGCCCGAAGGCGGCGAGGGACCGAACATTCCGCCGAACTGGCATCGCGATCCCCGAACGCTTTCGGGGCTGAACGAAAGTGAGTTGGCGCACCGGCTCATGTTCCTGATGGTCAACGAAGCTGCGCGCTGCGTGGAGGAGAAAATCGTCGATTCACCGGAGGAC
>QHNF01000082.1 GCA_003218345.1 Verrucomicrobiota bacterium
CTCCAGTACGCCCGCGCCATTCGCAGTGGTTGTTCTTGATCCCGGTCACGGCGGACAAGACTCCGGCGCGATGTGCGGCGGCGTACTTGAAAAAGATCTGACTCTGGACGTGGCGCGGCGAGTCGATCGATTGCTTGACTCGCAAGGGACAGCGACACTGATGACCCGCCTGGGAGATACGTATGTCTCGTTGGCGGATCGAGCGGCGTTCGCCAATCGGGTAAGAAATTGTATTTTCGTCAGCATTCATTTCAACGAAGATAACAAGCCGGTCTCCAGCGGGGTGGAGACCTACTACGCTGCACATCAAATCACAGCGGGTTCGTTTTTGGCTTCGTGGCTGCCGTTTCTATGGCGGCCACTTTCCGATTCGCCAAACCTCGAAAGTCGAAGTCTCGCCGGATTTGTTCAGGAAGCGCTGGTCGCTCGCAGCCGGGCTTTGGATCGGGGAACACAAACCAAACAATTTTTTGTGATCGCAAACGTGACTTCTCCAGCTGTCTTGATCGAAGGAGGATTTCTCACCAACAAAGAGGACATTTCCAAACTCGCGAGCGAAGATTATCGCGACCAGATTGCCGCGGCCGTCTGCGACGGCATCTTGCGCTACCGTGACGCAGTAAACCGGGGGAAGTCCACGCTGGCGGCGACAGATCGGGGGAAGCGCTGAATAAGCAAAAAAGCACGGCGTCAAAATAACATATCGAAATGAAAACCAACATCGCTGCGCTGATCTTCATCGGCTCGATCATGCTGGCGCGAGCCGACCAAATGATTGAGAGAGTGCAGCAAGCCTTGAAGGACCAGGGTTTTTATTATGGCGAGGTCTCCGGCGAAAAGAATGCGACTTTAACCGCAGCCATTCGCCGCTATCAAATTCGCAACGGACTGCAGGTTAACGGCGAGCTCAATAGCGAGACGCTTCAGTCGCTTGGAGTTGGTTCTTCGCCCTCCGCGCGAGCCCCGGCACAAGCTGCATTACCAAGCCCCGCTGCGCCTAAACCCGGCGAGCAATCTTCCGGCGAGGCAACAAACGTGACTCCGGTACCAGTTCAGCCTTTCGCCAACGCGCCGCGAGATCAACAACTTTATCCATCCAATCCCGTTACGCCCGGCACCTCACAAGGAGGACTACTTGCCGGCACTCCCTTCGAGGCTGCCCCGCCCGATGTGCAACGCAATGTGGTGCTCTCCGGCCAGATAGCGCTGGCCCGCCGCGGTCTCTACCACGAGGAGATCAATGGAATCTATGGACCGGCCATGGAATTTTCGCTGCGCGCATATCAAGCGCGGACCAGACTCCCGGTAACCGGCCGATTGGATCTGGAAACGCTCGCGGCGCTCAAGTTGTTGCCGGGAGCGCGCGCACCGGTCTTCCATCCGCCGCGGAAGCATGTTCGCCCGCGGCCTGAGGAACCAATCCGCGGTGAATGGATCCCTGAATAACACCCGACCCTAAAAATTCAGTCGCGATGCGTCACGAGCGTGTATCGTCGAAACGAACCGATTGTAGTTCGGCGAAGACTGTGCCGACAAAAACTTGCGCTTCAATGCGAAGCACAAGCCGCTCCGCATCATCCGACACCCAGATCGTGGCGCGACGAAATTTCCTGTGCGGCTCCAATTGGAGATGCTTATTGATGCGCTTAAGCTGCAAATCGAGTTTTATGGCGGGGTAAGTACCGGCGTGCACAGAAATTTTTTCCCGCCCGATCACTGTGACTGTAGCAACATAAGCATTAGTAGCGGCGTAGGCCACGACGCGGTAAACGCTGCGATCTCTAAGCGGCTGACTGCGCAAATAAAGCATGGCCGAGTGCAGATCAAACAGGTTGGGAAAACTAAATTGACGAGTCTTCGTTCCGGCAGCGCCGCCTTCGCCTTCTGTTGTCGTGCGAGTTACCCCGTTACTCGTGAAAGCGAGATGGGTGACGATTTTTTTTGATCGATAATCCTCTGTTTGCTGGGTTTCGATTGGGTGCAGCGTACCCGCGCTGGCGACCGCGCGATGATTCGCATCCAGTTTCCACAACGCCCGGACCAGGCCGACGGTTCGGCCCGTTCCGTCGAGTTGACACTTATCTTTGGACGGCTTTGTGAAGTGGACCTCTCCGGTCGCTGCCGTAAGCCCAGACCATCCGAAACGATAGGAAGCACGCAGAGGACGCAGGTCCGGAAAATTCCCAGCTGGATCTTTGCTGATCGTCGCCTGCCAATTCCCCGCGAGTGAGTCGGAGCAAAGCGCGAGCAACACCGCGAGCGCAAATTGTAATGGTCGAAATCTGGTTCGAACGGACATCCTCGCAGTTTGCAATCGCGCACGAATGGTTTCTCCGTCGTGTGGACGTCCGCTTTTCACCTGTACGGAAAAATACACGCGAGTTTAGCTCGCGTGTATTTCCGAATTGTCGAATGTAAATTAAGGTTTTGAAGCTCTCGCTGGCGTTGCGGACGGAACCGCCTGGGCCTTGCCAATGGAACTTGTAGCGCGGCCTGGCTTGTTTAACACAGCGATTATGTCGTTCGTAAAGTCGATATTGTCGTGTGAGTACAACAGAACGGGGACACCATTGATGCTGATACCTGATTTATCGAATACCAGGTCCAGATTATTGGCTTTTACCTTCTCCATTACTACCTCGGTGATTTCCTTTACGATCCCCTCGCGCACGCGCATCAACTGCTCTTGCAACTGTCGTTCGCGGGTTTGACGGAAATCGCTGATCTCCCGCTCCATGTTTTTGATGTTGGCAATTTTGTCATCGCGCTCCTTTGCCGTTTGCGTCTTCTTATCCGCGCTCAGAGCAGGTGAGTCGAGTTGCTTGTTGAGATTATTGATTTCATCCAGCGCCTTTTTGTAAGACTCCGCTCGATCATCGTATTCTTTCTTAGCGGCATTTTTGGCATCGTTGATCTTTACTTCGGCTTCCTTGGTCTTGTTGTATTCCTTAAAAGCGCGCTGCATATCGACCGTTCCGATTTTCAGTGTGCCTTGGGCGAAAGCCACAATCGGAAAGGCCAGCGTTAGCGCAAAGATTGCAGACAGAAACTTTTTCATAAAATAGCGAATACAGTGGTTGGAACCGCGTTAGACTGCAACGATTTTTATTCGTTCAAAATTGATAACCCACGTTGAAATTGAAATGACCGCCTCCGTTATATCCGTCACGCTGAATCGGGTATCCATAGTCGAGGCGCAGCGGGCCGATTGGCAAATCGAGCCGAAGACCCACGCCAATATCTGAAGCGATATGATTGAAGCCAAACGACCACGCATCGCTGTTGACAAAACCAGTGTCATAAAAGATTGCGCCACGAGCTTTTTCGATGATCGGGAAAGTAAACTCGATCGTAGCGCGCGCCATGCTTTGACCGCCGAGCGGTTCACCGTTCTCATCTTTCGGGCCAACCTCGCGAAACGGAAATCCGCGCAAATTATTTGAGCCCCCGAGATAGAGCCGCTCGAAAAGCGGAACTGAGTCGCCGCTTCCCCACGTATTAACCGTCGCGACTTCGCCGTTGATGAGCAGAATGGTATCCAAGGGAAAATGGAAATATTGAGATCCTTCTAAGTCCCATCCGTAGATTTGTACATCGCCTCCTAGAAAACCGCCCGCAACATACGGCGAAAGAGTTATGCGCTGCCCACGGCGCGTGAGCAAAGCATTGTCGCGCCGATCAAATACGAGACTGGTAAGGAATTCGCTCTCCACAAAGGAACCTTCTGCCGATTGGATGGCCTCGGACGCACTTGCACTTACGTTGAAAATATCAATGTCTTGCAGCTTATACCCGAAAGTCGCGTACATGGAGGCGTTGATGGGCTTGCGCATCTCGATCAAGAACCCGTAGTTGCGCTGGTCATATTCCGAGCTCAAGTAGTTTGCTTCGTTGTAAAAAACCTGGCCGCTGAGCGACAGGCGTCGATCAAGGAAATATGGTTCGGTCAACGCGAGAACAAAGTCCTTTCGCTGCGTGCCGTACTGGATGCGTAAGCGGAACTTCTGGCCCCCACCGGTAAAGGAAGGCCAGTTGAACAGATCGAAATTGCCTTGGGTGAGTTCCGCGAACCCGACCAACTGATCGATCGTGCTGTATCCTCCCCCGAAACTAAGCGATCCTGTCCGTTTTTCTTGCACCAGAATGGTGAGATCTTTGCGGCCAGGTACGTCTGTATCTTCTGGGTAAGTCTCGACTTTCGCAAAATAACCCAAGTTCTCCAGACGTTTTTTGGTAATGTCCACGCGAACGGTATTAAAGACATCTCCCGGGGCGACGAGCACTTCGCGCCGAATGACTTTGTCCTTCGTGCGCGTGTTCCCCTCAATATTAATTCGGTTTACAAACGATCGAGTGCCTTCTTCGATTTTATATTGCACGTCGATGTGGGCGAGACCAGCTGGCGTGCCTTCCGGCAAAATCACAAGATCAACATAACCACCGCTGCCGTAGGCGTCCGCAATCGCTTTGGCGTCGTCGCGCAATTGTTTTGGCGAATAGACGCTGCCTTCCTTCATTTTTAGCAGAGCACGAATTTTCTGTTCCGTGGCTGCCTGCTCTCCCGAAACGGTCAGCTTCCCTACGTGATATTGTGGCCCTTCGGCAATCACAATTGTGAGAATCATCGGACCTTTTTCGGTACGTTCCCGGCGCACATCCTTGATTTCCACATCGATGTAGCCGTGGTTTTGGTACCACTCGCGGATTTTGTCCAGGTCTTGTTGCAACTGGACCTCGTCCAGGCGGCCAGATTTATCCAAGAAATAAATGGGGGTTTTACCGCGCGTTTTCATTTGTTTGCGCAGCACCCTTTCGCTGAAGTGCTCGTTTCCCTCGAACCCGATCCGGCGCACCGCTCCTCTCACACCCTCATTAACGGTGAAAACAACGCGCGCCGTGCCGCGTTGCTCGTCAATTGGATCAACTCGAAATTGAACGCTGACGTCATTGAAGCCTCGTCCTTGATACACTTCGATGATTTTTTGTCGCGCCTCTTCCAGTTGCTGTTCATTAACCGGCTGGTTGAGTTTCAATTTGATTTCTTTGCGCAGTCTTTTCGCACCGACCCGTTCGGCTCCAGAGATTTCGATCTCGCGCATGATCGAACGCGTCTGTACCGCGACGATCACCTTCACTCCATCGCCTTGCGGCTGAGCAAAAATGCGAACGTTTAGAATGGAGCCAGTCTTGTAAAGAGCCTCGATATCCTGCTCGACTACTTGGTCGGAATAGGGCTGGCCTACCCTGGTCCGCATATGCGCGAGAATGCGTTCCTTACTGACCGTCCCCGGCCCTGTGTATTGCACGTCGATCGAACGGATGATCGGAGGCCCGGGCGCCGGCTGAGGAGCCTGCGCCCGCGCAAGTACAGCGCCAAGCAGGGCGCAGACAGATGCGGCCCAAATTGTAAATGGTGGGGGGCGCATCCATCCTGAAAAATGTCTCATAGGTTAAGAACCGCACCCCCGCGCAACGGACCTGCGCGGGACAGGCGCCTATATCGGAAAGAAGACGACAATCGTCAAGACGAGATTTTTCACAGGAACTGACGGTTTGTCGTCATGGATAGAAATGGTTGCACTTTAGTTCAGAAGTTTGTACCAATTGTTGCGCCGACGCGGTTCGTAACCTGTATCGCTAATCAGCGATTCAATTTGCGCG
>QHNF01000083.1 GCA_003218345.1 Verrucomicrobiota bacterium
GCTTCAACTCTTGATCGTTGTAAGAAATGATTTTGATTGCACTCTTCGAATGGCAGGCGGGACCCGCGCGGGAAAAGAAGCGCTTGCGATTATATGCGTTTAGCATTCGCTGTGCCGCGGCACGACAAATGGTCCACCGCGAAATTTGCAGTGCGCGGACGTGTCCGGGCTTGGAAAGCGGCGACATGTCGGCGCACTCCAAAACGCGTATGAGCACTTTAGGCTAAAAACTTGCTCACGATTTCAGGCTTGACTGCGAATTTTTCCAGAATAATCTGCGCGCCGGTTGCCTCGGATGAGGACAACTTGTGTGAATTGAATTGATTGTTTCATGCGGAACGTGGGCGGCCTAACGACTCGCCCACGTTCTGTTTTTTGTGACTGCGCTTGTCGGCTGGAATGCGGCGGCGCCCGGCAGCTTCTTCATCGCGTGATCAAGCGCAACGTGATCGGCATCTCATTTAACAGTGCCGCGCCGTCCTCACGCGCGATCCAGCAGCCATCTGCGATAATTAGAGGAAGGAGAATTATCGTTATGGCCAAAGTCGTTAAAGTCATTGAATTGTTGTCACAATCGCCGGAGAGCTGGGAGGATGCCACGCAGAGTGCGGTGCAGGAAGCCTCGAAAACACTGCGAAACATTCGCTCGATCTACATCAAGGAATTCACCGCTGAAGTGGAAAACGGCAAAATCACAAACTATCGCATCAACGCGAAGGTCACATTTGATCTCGAGCGCGGATGATGGCTTCGCCACGTTGGATCCTTACAAAAGTTACATTGTTACAAAGGTGGACTGTCGTCCGTTGTAACGATGTAGCTTTTTAACGAATCGTATCGACGCATCACCGCCTGCATTGCGACGGCAGTGTACAAATGTGGGCGGCTACGCGTTCTCACACGCGATCTCTCGGCCGGGACGTTGCATCCAGCCGAGAGTTAAAAGAACGCGAAAGTTTTAATGGTCGGTATTACTGCACCTTATCGATGTTGATGGTCGCGTTGTCTCCGGCAGCAAGCGTAAGCGCCAAGCCGCCAACAACGATTTGCACTGTTTCGCCAGCGCCGCCTAGTTTATTTTTCTGGGTCTCAACAAGGGAAACAGGATCACGTCCCGGATGGATTCTGCACCGGTGAGCAGCATGGTGAGCCGATCCATCCCGAGGCCGAAGCCACCGGCTGGTGGCATGCCATGCTCGAGCGCGAGCAGAAATTCCTCGTCGATTTTTTGCCTTTCTTCGCCTGCCTGTTCGATAAGACGCTGACGTTGCAGAAGCGGATCGTTTAACTCGCTGTAACCTGGCGCGATCTCCGCACCGTTAATAATCAGTTCGAAAACATCGACGAGCGTGTTGTCCGCTGCATTTTGTTTCGCCAGCGGCACCAGCTCTTTCGGACAATGTGTGACAAAGAGAGGATCGATTGTCTTCTCCTCAATGAGTTTTTCGAACACATGCTGCGTCACTTCGAAATCGGCCAGTTGCGGCAAGATTTCCAGTTTGAACTCATGCGTCGCACGTTCACGCCGTTGCTCACTTGAGAGCTCGAACCAGTCCTTGCCCGCAATTTCGCACACAACATCCACATAACGCCCGCGTCGCCAGGGCCGTTTCAAATTGATCGTGCGAAGAATTTTTCCATCGGCATCACAATGCTGAATCGTTAGCGAGCCGCAGATTTTCTCAGCGAGATGACAGATCAGTTCCTCAACCAGATTCGCCATTTTATCCCAATCGGCATACGCCCAATACGCTTCGAGCATCGTGAATTCCGGATTGTGCTTTCTGGAAATGCCTTCGTTGCGAAAGTTTCGATTGATCTCGAATACCTTGTTGAACCCGCCCACGAGTAAACGTTTCAGATAAAGCTCCGGCGCGATACGAAGGTAAAGATCGAGGCCCAGCGCCTTGTGATGTGTGCTGAAAGGTTCAGCTGCGGCACCGCCAGCGATCGTCTGCAAAATCGGCGTCTCGACTTCCAGAAAGCCGCGCTCCTCGAAGAAGCGCCGGGTTTCGCGGACAATTGCGATTCGTTTTGCGAACACCGCGCGAGAATGCTCGTTCGTAAGAAGATCGAGATAACGCTGTCGATAACGCGCCTCAATGTCTTGTAATCCATGCCATTTCTCGGGGAGCGGCCGCAAAGCTTTGGCAAGTAGCCGGAACGTGTGCACTTTCAAAGTCGGTTCCCCGCTTTTAGTGGCGAAACATGTTCCTTCGACGCCGATGAAATCGCCGATATCGAGCAAGCGAAAAAGATCGATTAGCTCCGGGCCAACTTCTTTTGCGTGAATATAGATTTGAATGCGTCCCGTGGCGTCGCGCAGATCGAGAAAATGGCTCTTGCCCATGTCGCGATGGGCGGTGACGCGGCCCGCCGCGCGAAGGGTATCGCCTTCTTTAAATTTTTCACGCACCTCTGCAATGGATCCGCTTACGTCAAAACTAATGCCGAACGGCTCGACACCTTTTGCACGGAGCGCGTCGAGTTTTTTTCGCCTTAGCGAGATCAGTTCATTTTCTTCTTCCATGTTCGGAGAGCGAAATGTAGAGCTTCTGCGAAAGTCTGGGAGCAAAAACTCGCTTGTCTCAATTCGAACGCGCTCCGATCATCGTAGGATGCGTTGGTTGATAAAGGCCGATCTCACCTCCGCTCGGCAGCCGAAGACTCGTGCTGATTCCCCATTCGGCCTCCACCGGCCTTGCGCAGGCTACGCCCTTGCCTTCCAGCGACTGCATCAGGCTTCGTAAATCATCACACATTAGGTAGAACACCGCCCCGAGCATTGGGTGTTCCGCATGCATTTGCACAAATTCGCCATCGCTGGGATGTACTGCCAACTCGGCAGGCGGCAACGCAAAGAGCAGCCAACCCCCGCCGATTTCAATCGACGGGAATTCCAGTACAGTTTTAAAGAACGCACGATCGGCTACCGGGTCCTTGCTGTAGAGAAGAATATGGGCCCCCGCGATCATTTTGCGGAAGTATATCGCCTGCGCCGAAAAATGAACAGCTTGAAACCCCGTTTGGATCGTTAGATCGTAAATCGTTGGATCGCCTGCTCGCGAAAGCCTTCGGAGTTCCCTTCGAATCACGGTTCAGGAATTATGAATTACGTCTTACGTATCACGGCACCCAGCGACTTCCGCCCAGAATATATTGGTTTGCCAACAAAAGACTGAAAATGAGATAGTTTACCGATGCGCGATCAGGATGTCCCGTCGCAGTGTTGCTTTCCAAATGCCTGTTGATTTACCCCAAACAACTTCAAAGATGGAGGGACCGCTGGTGAAGCAGTTCTCCATTTTCCTGCCCAGCAAGGTGGGGGCGATGCTGGACGTGGTGAAGCTGCTCAATACGCAGAACACTCACGTGGTGGCCCTGAGCGTATCTGAATCTACCGACTCGGCCATTGCGCGAATAATCGCGAGCGATCCAACCCGTGTCGAAAAATTGTTCCGGGAAAAAAATGTGCCCTTTGGTGTTTCTGAGGTAGTGGTAGTGGAAATGCGAGAAGTCGCCACGCAACTGGTGAAACTGCTCGCATCGTTGGTGATGGCGGAGGTCAATGTCCATTTCGCGTATCCACTGTTAATCCGGCCACGAGGCTTTGCCGCGATCGCTCTGCACGTAGACGATACGGAATGCGCGTCCTCAGTGCTGATGGGCGAAGGATTTAAGATGCTGAGCCAGGACGACATCTCGCGATAGCGCGCTGGCGATTCGTTACAATGTTATAACGTCAAAAGGGTATCCGATTTGACGATTCGACGGTTCAACGATTTAACGGGGCGGAAGCCCGAGTTGACAGCCTGGCGAAAGCGCGCTTACAGAAATGCGTTTATCGCCCATGCGAACCCTTCTCTCACGCGCCACACAGCCCGATCCAAGTTTTAGCGTCGGACTAGGCTTGGTCATAATTCTGGCGGTAGCAGAAATCTGCGCCGGGACCTTTTATTATGTTGGTCGCGTTCGCACTGCCCGGACATCCGCACAGGCAGTCGCGGCACCTGTGGCACGGACTCCGGTTACTTCTGCGTCTTCTGTAACACCCGTGCCGGCGGTGGCGCAGCCGGTGTTTTCGCCGCAGACGATGGCGCCGACGCCTCCTCCGTCTCTGGTCGATCAGCTGCTGAGAGAAGGCATCGAGTTGCGCGATCGAGGTGATACGACAAACGCGCTGGCCCGCTTGCAGGAAGCGTTGGAAAGCGATCCGAGCAACCCCACAGTTATCGAGGAAACAGCCAAGACTTACGAATCCATGCAGCTCCTCGACCGTGCGAATGAAATGTGGCGTAAGCTTCAAGAAATGGGTCCGTCCGCTGGCGCGGCATATGAGTTGGCCGATCAGCGCTTGAAGCTGGGAGTGCCAACTCCGGCAACGGCGGAGGCTGGTGCTGCTAGTGCATCGTCCGATGCCGCCTCACACAAGCACGTCGGTGGCAGCCCGGAAGGCTCCACGTTTGGTATCACCGAAGTCAAAACCACGGAGACGCCCGATCCAGACGCAGAGACGAACCTGACACTGCGGATCGGCATAAAAAAACAAACCGCCGCCACAATTGATCACACCAAAGTGAAGATTCAGGTGTTCTTTTACGACACAGTGGGCGATAAAGATATTAAACTGACCGACGCTGACGTGAATTACGAGTGGTTGACGTCGAAGCACGACTGGGTGGATACAAATCCGGAGGTGCTCTCAGTGACGTATGTGCGCCCGAAATTAAAGGACGTCTCATCTGAAGCAGCGCTCTCTGAGGCAGCGGCAACAGTCAAACCCGGACAGAAAGATCGGGCGGTGAAAAGACGTTCTTCAGCAGAAGGTGGGCAGAGAAAATATCTGGGTTACAGGATTTTGGTTTATTACAATGATAAATTGCAAGCCGCTGAGGCGGAGCCGGCGCGGCTGCTAGAGCTTTTTCCTCCTTCCGAGAGTAGTTCGCCGCCATGATCTAATTGCGGATCATGCACTGGCTTTTTCCTGATCCGTCTTTCGAACTGAAACCGACCACGGGCCTACACGCAATTTCTTTCATGCGAAAAGGTGAGTTATTTTGCCGTGTGATCAGATGCGTTCTTTCCGTTGTCTGCATTTTCCTTTTTGCCCTCGGAGCAGAAGGGCAAATTCAGGTGGACCTGAAATTTAAGCGGTTGCAGTACATCGCTTACGAACCTGTTGTGGCGACACTTGGCATTACCAACCTGGCAGGACGCGATATCGAGCTGCACGACGCCGACGGGCAGTCATGGTTTGGGTTCGAGATAACTGGAAGCGAAAGTCAGCCGATTGCGCCAGCCAGCGCCGGCAACGCGCAGCCGCCATTGAAAATCGAAGCCGGGCAGAGAGTCACGCAACGGATTGATCTCACTCCGCTTTATCCCGTGCATGATTTCGGGGTCTATCATGTGCGAACGCATATTTATTTCGCGGATTTGGGAAAATTTTTCTACTCGGGAACCCGAGCCTTTGAAGTGACTGACGCGCGGCCGATGTGGCAGCAAACGGTGGGAATTCCCGACGGCGTTGCAGCGCCGGGAGCAGCGCGTACATACTCGTTGCTCACCAACCGGTTTCCGGACCATACCTCTCTGTATGTACGCGTGCAGGACAGGGACAGTGGAATTGTCTATGCGACTTATTCGTTAGGCCGGGCAATCGCTTTCGAGCAACCACAGGCGGAGATCGATCGCGCCAATCAATTGCATGTGCTGCATT
>QHNF01000084.1:0-3114 GCA_003218345.1 Verrucomicrobiota bacterium
CGTCCAAGATAACGTGAGCGTTTAATCCGAGTTGGTGGGCGTCGAGCGCGCTGTATTTGACGCAGTAGTCCAACGCCAGGCCGATCAGGTAGATGTCTTTGATCGAACGTTTCTCCAAGTAATGCGCGAGCCCGGTGTGGCGTCGATGAGCGTTGTCAAAGAACGTGCTGTAACTGTCTATGAGCGGATCGATTCCCTTGTGGAACACATGAGCGATTCGACTGGTGTCGAATGAGGGGGCAAACTCTGCGCCAGGCGTGTTTTGAATGCAGTGCAGCGGCCAAAGTATTTGTTCAATTCCATCGAGGATGATGCGATCACCCGGCTTCTTGCCCTTGTGATTTGCCGCGAAGCTGCCGTGGTCGGATGGATGCCAGTCCTGTGTAGCAAGCACTAGCTCAAAGTGTCGCTGCAATTCGTTGGCAAGCGGGATGACTTCATCCCCGTGCGGCACCGGCAACGCGCCGCCGGGCAAAAAATCATTCTGCAGATCGACAATGATTAACGCCTTCATTTCGATTCACTGCATTGTTCCCTGGCGCGCGATCAATATCGATCGTAAGTGGTGCAATGATTTCTCAAGGCCGATTTTGTAACCCTTTGGATCCTTTAACCGCAAAATCTCTGGCGGCGCGCAATTGAGCTGTTTGCGCGCATGCTCGCGCGACACCTCGATTTTTGGCGGCTGATAAACAGGTTCGCCGCCGCGAAAGATGGGCACCAGCAAATCGGAGTCCTCCATTTTTGAAGGAATCTCGGTTTCCTCCTCCGTTTGAAGATCTACAATGATGCAGGGGTAACTTATGGCATGATCGATTTCGTAAATCGCGTCAGCGACGAATCTGCCGTCGGGCTGATAAAAGCGGCGAACCTGCAATAAGCCCGGACACGAAGTCTTCTCGGGTTCATCGGAAAGTTTTATGCGGTATTCCCATCGAGCGCCGGGGCGCCGCACTGCGCCGAGTTTATATATGCCTCCCAGGGCGCCATCCGGCTGGCCGGTTGTGAGCTTTGTTCCCACGCCCCAGATGTCAATCTTTGCGCCGCGCTCTTTCATCTGCACAACGATGTGTTCGTCCAGGTCACCCGAGCAGACAAGCTTTGCGTTTGTGAAACCAGCTTCATCAAGCATTCGCCGCGCGTCGATGCTTAACGCGACCCGATCTCCCGAATCGAGCCGTACACCGATCATTTCCTGGCCCTCTTTCCGCAACTGCCTGGCTACATTGATGGCCCGGCGCACGCCCTCGAGCGAGGTGTAGGTGTCCACCAGAAACACGCAGTTGTTCGGCATAGCGTTTGCATATTCGTGGAACGCCTCGCTCTCGTTTTCAAAAAACATGATCCAGCTATGCGCTTGCGTTCCGCTCACCGGAATCCCGAATCGTTCGCCGGCTTGCAGATTCGATGTGCCCGCGCAGCCGCCGATGTAAGCCGCGCGGGCCGCTGTCAAGCCGCCATCGACTCCCTGCGCGCGGCGCAAACCAAATTCGATTACCGGATCATTGCTAGCAGCGACACATACGCGCGCCGCTTTCGTCGCGATCAGACTTTCGAAATTCAAGATGTTAAGCAAAGCCGTTTCCAGGAGCTGGCATTGAATGATGGGGCCGCAAACACGAATCAGCGGCTCGTTTGGAAAAACCAGTGTTCCCTCCGGAATTGCATCAATGTCGCAAGTCGGTCGCAGACTGCGCAGGTGATCGAGAAAGCTGGAATCGAACAACCGCCTGCCATCGTTCCCGTTTTGCGAGGCAAGGTAATCTATTTGAGTTTCGGTGAAATGAAACGTGCGCAGAAAGTCGATTGCGGTCGCGAGCCCGCAGGCGACCGTGAATCCACCACCAAACGGATTCTCGCGAAACGTGACGTGGAACGCCGCCTCGTGATCGCTCACACCGGCTTTCCAGTAGCCACACGCCATGGTGACCTCATAAAGGTCAGTCGTTAGAGCAGAGGAACTGTGCCGTGACGAAGTCATCAACTGGCTTGAAATTTAAACGAGCCGGAAGAGTTCGCGAGTGACTGGGTAGCGCACGCGTCTCGCGTGCTGGTTTGGGCGTCGCGCCGAGACAGTCTTTCTTTGAGCTGCGTCCGCAGTCCTCGTTGAGAACTCACAAGGAAAGTTCACGATCGCGAGGACGCGCTCGCCAGCACGCGAGACGCGCGCGCTACCTAGACGGCCACTCGCCCTTCGCGTTCCGTTCCCTATTAAAGAGCAAATGAAATCGAAACAACCGGAGCGCAGCTTTCCGTTTCTGCAAATTAACGAGCGCGAAGGCAAACCGCGCAGGCGCGGCTTAACCGAGATCCGCGGGCCGTATTACTCCGTTGTTGGCCGGCGTTACCTGGAAGATTTGCTCGAAACGATGGGTTCTTATGTCGATTCGCTGAAGTTTGCTGGCGGTTCGTTTACGCTCATGCCCGAAAAAGCCGTGCGAGAAATTGTCGATCTTTGTCACAAACGCGAGGTGCTCGTTTCCACCGGCGGCTTTATCGAGCGTGTACTCCCTCAGGGCAGTAGCGCCGTGCGGCAGTATGTCTCCGAATGCAAGAAATTCGGTTTCGATATTATCGAGATTTCAGCTGGGTTCGTCTCGATCCCAACTGATGATTGGCTGCGGCTTATTAATTTGGTGCGCAAATCCGGATTAAAAGCGAAGCCGGAAGTTGGAATTCAATTCGGCGCCGGCGGCGCGACTGCGGCTGCGGAACTGAAGGCCGAAGGCGCGCGCGATCCGAGCTGGGCCGTCGCGCAGGCAAAACGATTTCTCGATGCCGGCGCGGAGATCATCATGATCGAGAGCGAAGGCATCACCGAAAATGTCGATCCGTGGCGCACGGATGTGCCGGCGCTGCTTATCGATCAACTGGGCTTGGAAAAACTGATGTTCGAAGCGGCTGATCCGGATGTGTTTGCCTGGTACATCAAGAATTACGGAGCAGATGTGAACCTGTTTGTCGATCACAGCCAGATCGTGCAGTTGGAATGCTTGCGCGCCGGTATCTGGGGAACGAAGAGTTTGTGGGGGCGCGTGGTGACCTATAAAGACGCACGCGAATAAAAACGCCTGTCATCCTGAGCGAAGGGAAAGGACCTCTCGCTGGATGTTG
>QHNF01000084.1:3122-9604 GCA_003218345.1 Verrucomicrobiota bacterium
GTCACACAAGCTGCTCAGCGTGACGAATGCTTCGATTGTGAGGTTCCTCGCTCCGCTCGGAATAACAATCAGGGCGTCGATTTCGCGCCAATGTGATTGACGAACCAATCGCTTGCTAGCTGCGCCACTTTCTCGAGCGCACCCGCTTCCTCAAAGAGATGCGTCGCAGCCGGCACGATCTCCAGTTTCACTTTACAGCGCATCTGATCACGGGCCTGCTCGTTCAGTTCGATCACGATGTCGTCATTGCCCCCAACAATAAGCAATGTTGCGGCCTGCACTTTCGGCAACGTGTCGCCAGCCAAATCCGGACGCCCTCCGCGTGATACCACCGCCCCGACATCCTGCGGGATCTTCGCCGCCGCGACCAGCGCCGCCGCTCCGCCGGTGCTCGATCCAAAATAACCAATGCGCAAATCGCGCGTTTCCTCTTGCTGCTTCGCCCATCTCGTACCGTGCACAAGGCGTTCCGCCAGCAAACCGATGTTGAACCGATGCTCGCGCGTGCGCAAGTCGAGCGCTTCCTCCTCTTGCGCGAGCAAATCAAAAAGCAACGTCGCTAGTCGGGCGTTGTTCAGCGTGTGCGCGACAAATTGATTACGCGGGCTGTGCCGGCTGCTGCCGCTTCCGTGAGCAAAAAGTACCAGCGCACCCGCACCTCCGGGAATATGTAAGTTCCCGGAGAGAACTTCTCGTCCGGCCTGAATTTGCACTTCATGCATGATTCAAATCCTGTTCTTATTCCTGCTCGTAATCTCAGACGCTTGTTCGAATAAGAGTGAGAGGAAGAGTAAGAACAAGACTAAGATTAAAACGTGACCTAAACTTTAAATGGATAGGTTTCCGACCCGCGTCCCAAACGCTGGTTGGTTCTAGTGGCTCAACCGCTCGCGTTTCATCGATATGGATTATTGCGTCGAATTGCTCCGGCAATCGCGCGTGAAAATAATGGCTCAATCGCTCGGTTTCCGGCCGGTAAATCACCCCTATGGCGCGCTCGATTCGCCGCTGTTGCAGGACGCCGATCTGGCCGGCGCCTCGCAAATCGATCAAAAACTGAGGCAAGCCGGTCTCGTGAAACAAATCTTCGTAACTGCCTCGCAACGCCGGCCGAACATTTTTGCGCTCGGCGGGCGCGCCCCAGTCCGAGGCGGCAATCACTGTGCCATGATGCGTGCTGAAGCCGATTAGCACTGCTTCATTACCAAAACGCTCGCGCACCAATTGGCCGACGTTCACTTCGCCGTAATGACTCATCTCCGTAGCGCGTGCGTCGCCGAGATGCGAATTGTGCGCCCAGACGATCGCTTTCGGTTGCCGGCTCCCGTTGAGATGCGCGACCAGAGTTTCGATCGTCTCCGCCATGTGCCAGTCGCGCAAGTTCCACGATGACGCGCGCGCACGGAACATCGACCGGTAATATTGCTCTGCATTTTTTACCAGCCGCGCGTTTTGTTCTGCGAAGAAAAGTTCTTCCGCAGCAACTTCGCCATGGCGGCTCAAAAATTCCGTCGCTTTTTGCTGTAACTCGACGAGCTGTTCGACGACTTCATCTTCACAAGGTTCCATTGCGCCCACAGTAGTGGCGTAGCCGTACTCCTGAGGTTTGCGGCTAAAATGATCGAAGCAGGCGTATCGTAAGCGCGCGCGTTTCGCTGCATTGGGATCAATTTTCTCCAAGTAATTGAGCACTGCATCGATCGATGCGTGCAGGCTGTAAAGATCCATCCCATACAATCCGACCGGCAATTTTTTCGAATCGAGCTCTTTGTTGAAACGACGCAGCCATTCGACAAACTCCGCCACGACCGTGTTGCGCCACATCCACGTAGGAAACCTGCGAAAACCCGAAAGCGCTTCATCCGCACTCGCATCAACCGTGGCGCCGCGCACGTAACGGTGAACTCGGGATGAATCTGGCCAGTCCACCTCGATGGCCACGATAGAGAAGCCCTTGTCGGCAATGAGCCGCTTCGTGATGGCAGCGCGCTCGGAATAAAATTCGTGTGTGCCGTGCGTCGCTTCGCCCAGCAAAACAAATCGTGCATCGCCGATTAGCTCCAGCAGTCTGTCGTAATCATTCGCGCTGCCAGAGAGCGGCTCCGCGATTTCGCGAACAAGTTCCGCATCTGTCATTTTCTGTCCTACCGGCCTAAGCCACGTCGTTCTTCTGCGGCGCGCGCGAGTAGCTCGCGCACTTCTTCATCGCTGGTCTGAGAGAAATCTTCGTAGTACTGGCCTACTGCCTGAAAAAATTCCGGCATGGTCGCGCAAATGGTCTCGTCGGCTTCATCTTCGAATTCACGGCACGTATCTGGCGGACCAACAGGAACTGCGACGACAATTTTAGCTACGCCGCGTTCTCGCAATGCCTTGACCGCAGCGCGCATCGTTGCGCCTGTCGCCAATCCATCATCTACCAGGATGACAACATGATCGCGCAATTCCGGCGGTGACCGGCCATCGCGGTATTCTTGTTCGCGGCGTTCCAGTTCAGCCGTTTCCCTCGCCGTAACGGATGCGATGACCTGCTCTGCATTGGGCAGAGCGCGGAGCACGTCCTCGTTCAGGACGCGCACGCCGCCGGAAGCAATTGCCCCGGCGGCGAGTTCTTCAAAGCCAGGCACGCCAAGCTTTCGAACGATAAAAACATCGAGGTGCGCGCGCAGGCATTTGGCCACTTCATAAGCGACCGGCACGCCGCCTCGAGGGAGCCCGAGCACGACGACATCGTCGCGACCGGCATACTTCTCAAGCCTCGCCGCCAATTGCCGACCAGCTTCTGCTCGATTTGGAAAAGCTTTTTCCATGCGGCTGACCGCGCCGCTTTACGCTGCCGAAGCGAGCGCCGGAAATAATGACTGCATATCCTGGGGAAAACTGTGCATGACCTTGTGCATTTCGCCCGCACCCGTGTAACTCGAGACAACGGCAAGGACACCTTGCGTTGTTTCGACAGGATCAATAACACGGCCAGCCACGATTTTCTCCCGGATCGCCTCAAGAAACTCTCCCCGCGACATTTTGACTGGCACTTTCGACGGCTCCCAGCCCTCATAATAAAGACCGCGGATGAGCATTGGTAATTGCGCGCTGAAATGGACGGCCAGATCGACCGGCAACCGGTCGCGCACAGTGAGCAATACTGCCCGCAGCGATTTGTAGGCGTCCCGTTTTTCCATATGCAATGCTTCCGCAATGCGCGCAATCCATTCATGTGCCTTCTGCGTCGTTGAGTCAATAGTTTCAAGACCTTGCTCACTCATAGGTATAATCCTTTCCGTTTACTGATTTCCCCTGCCAAATATTCAAGGGGGCCTCTATTCTAGTTTCGCTTCTCGACGCCGCGTCGCGTGTTTCCAAATCAGCGACTGCGATCAGCGATGTTGGTTGCACCATGAAGGCTCATTGCACAATGAAAGCGATCCGGCAGCTGCCGGATCGCACTCTAAAGCAGCTAGGAGGTTAAATCACGGGTACGATTCCCGCTTAACTGCCCTTTATTGGATTCCGGTTCGGGTAGGGTGGGATCGGCGGAAGGTCATATCGCTTGGTCTTCAACTCCTCCTGCATTTCCTGTACCGCTCGATCTAGTTGCTGATCTTCGCCGTGGAATTCCTTAGTCGGATCGTTATCGACGAAGATGTCAGGATCGACGCCGTGCCCTTCAATGATCCAGTCCTTGCCTTCTTTTGAATAAGGCGCGAATTCGGGCTTGAACAGGTTTCCGCCGTCGGTGAGCGGCAGCGGTTCGCGAATCCCAACAACACCGCCCCATGTACGTTTGCCAATTAATTTGCCCAATCCAAGTGCTTTGAATCGATATGGAAAGATGTCGCCGTCGGACGCCGAAAACTCATCAATCAATGCTACCATCGGGCCGGTGAAAGTCTGCGGCGGATCGGTTAGCGGCACGCCGTTGCGCGACATGCCGATCATCACCAAGGCGCGCCGGAGCCGCTCAATCACAAGCGGCGAGACAAATCCGCCACCGTTGCCGCGCACATCGACAATCAGCGCTTTTTTGCGAAGCTGAGGAAAGTAGAGCTTTGTGAATTGATTCAGCCCCGCCTGTCCCATGTCGGGGATGTGGACGTAGCCGACTTCGCCACCGGTTTTCCTGGCAACTTCGTCGATGTTCTTTTGCACCCATGCTCTGTAATAGAGCGGCGCTTCATTGGCGGTAGGCACGACTGTAATGTCGCGCGCACCATCGTCGCTTGGCTTGGAATTCACTCGCAGGATCACTTGTTTGTCGGCTGTGCCTATGAGCGCGTCGTACAGGTTCGGCAAAGTAGAAACAGGCGTGCCGTTGATCGCCAGCACGTAATCGCCTTCTTTCACATTCAAGCCGATCTCTCTGAGCGGGGAACGGGTCTTCTTATCCCAGTTTTCGCCGGGCAAAATCCGCTCAATCCGATACGCGCGCGTAGAGGGCTCGCGCGAAAATTCGGCCCCGAGCAGGCCGACCTTGATGCGAGGCGTTTCGGGCCGTTCGCCACCGGCGACGTAGGTGTGGCCGCTGTTTAACTCACCGATGAGCTCACCAACCAAATAGGTGACATCGTTTCGGTGATTTACGAATGGGACGAGCGCCGCGTATTTGTCACGCATGGCTTTCCAATCCACGCCGTTCATGTTCGGCGCGTAAAAGAAATCGCGCATTTGCCGCCAGCACTCGGCGTAAATCTGGTTCCATTCGGCGTGGCGATCGAGGCGCATATCCAGCCCTTCGAGCTTGAGCTTATAATCCCTGCCGGTCTTCTCGTCTTTCAGCTGAATCTTGTCTTTAGGCAGATCGATGACGGCGTAATCCTTGTCGATCTTAACTAACATCTTTTTGCCGTCCCGCGTGATCTCGTACTGATTCACGTCGCCAAGCACAGTCTCCTTGCGGTCTTCCAAGCTGTACGCACAGAGATGGTATTTCCGTTTTTCGGCCTCGCCGAATTCTTCCTCCTCATCTTTCTCGTCGCCGATCGTGCGGCGGAGATAAAAAATCCTGTCATCCACCATTCGCAGGTTCCTGTAATCGGCAGGCTGGATCTCCAGAGCCACGAGGCGGTCGTGAATGCCATCAGTGTCGATCTTGACAGTGACCGGCTTTTTAGGCTTCGTCTCTTTCGGTTCGCCTTTTTTCTCTTCGGCCTCTTTTCCCTTTTCCTCCTCCTTTTTCTTCGCTTTGCCAACTTCGTCACTGCGGGGCGCAAGCGGCGATTCGGTCTCTTTTGCCAGGGTAACGAGGTAAACGCGGTCCAGGTCGCGATAGACGTTAGAGAAATCTGTCTGGCCAAGAATCGGTTTGAAGTCGCGACTCGACGTTAGCAGAAGATATTTCCCATCGTCGCTGAACGCTGGATTGCTCGCTGAATACCAGTCATCGGTCACAACTACCGGCTTCTTGTTCGCAGTTGAAAAGAGATAAACTTTTTCACCGCCGTTTTCTTCCGGTCGCGACCAGGTGATCCATTGGCTGTCGGGCGACCAGTCGTAGCCGCGAATTTCGCCGTATTTATCTTGATCGACTTCTGTAATGGCTTTGCTCGCCACGTCGACGTAGCGCAACCTCTGCAAGCGATCCGGCCAGAGAAGCTTCTTGCTGTCTGGGGACCAGGTGGCCCGATAATAGTAGGTGTCCGCGCCCTTCGTCAGTTGTTGCGGTTCGCCCTTGCCATCCTGCGAACGGATATAGAGTTCGTTCTCGCCGGTAACGTCCGAATTGTAAGCGATCCATTTGCCATCCGGCGACCAGACCGCGTCACGCTCGTGAGCGTTCGATGTTCTGGTTAAATTGCGCGAGGCGCCGTCCTTGGCCGGCGCAGAGAATAGGTCGCCGCGGGCGACGACGATCACGCGTTGCCCGTCTGGCGCGGGGCTAACCGATTCGATGTGTTTGGATGCATCGACCAATGCGGAACGCCCGGAGGCGAAATCTTCTTTGATCTCGATCGGCACCGCCACCGCCTGTCCTGTCGCCAGATCGTAACGCCAGATGTAGCCCGCTTGTTCGAAGACGATCGAGTCATTGGCGATCGACGGAAATTTGATGTCGAAATCCTTAAACGTAGTGAGCTGTTTCGTTTCCTTGCTCGTTAGGTCGATCGAGAAAAGGTTCATCCGTCCGTCGCGGTCGGAAAGAAAATAGATGCGGTTCTCCGGGCCCCACATTGGGCAAATATCCTGTGCCGGATCGTTGGTCAGGTTTTCCGTTTTGCCCGTCTTGAAATCGTGAATCCAGACGTCGTCCGCCATTCCGCCGCGGTAATGTTTCCAAGTGCGAAACTCACGGAATACGCGGTTATACGCCATCTTCGAATCATCGGGCGAGAACGAAACGAATCCACCGCGCGGCACCGGCACCTGCTGCGGCAGCTCCGCGTCCAGGCCGACGCTGTAGAGCTGGCCGATGAAGTCATCGAACGATTTCATTCGGGTGCGGAAGACAATGAGCGGCTTGGTGTGTTGCCACGTCATCACGATAT
>QHNF01000085.1 GCA_003218345.1 Verrucomicrobiota bacterium
CCAAACTCGTTCTACGGAAACGGCAGAACGAAGTTCCCGAAAATAGCTGAACGGCGATTGAGCCTAGGCTCAAGCAGCCCAGCTAGAACGGCAATATGGAACAAGCAACCTCGCAGTCGTGATTCAGTGGATTGGATGCGAGGCGAGGGATGCAACCCTGCTACCCCGGAAATAGGGCTCCAATGGTGCCGTGTAAGATGGGTTTTCTTGCTTTGAGGCTTTCGCGATTTCCCAACTGCTTCGATGGATCGTTGGAGCAACAGCAAAACTCTGAGGGCCGCAGTAAGGTTGGCGTTCACAAAGCTCGGGATCCTGTGTAAAAATAGTATGAATAAAAGAAGGAGAAATAGCTATGAAAGACAACCACAATAACTTCGTTAGATGGTTTGAAGAACCTCTAAGCAGTCTTTACAAGAATCTTCACGCAGGCTTTGCATTGTAATACTTAGCCTTCCAATTTTGGAGCGCTATCTGCGTGAGAAAAGCGGCGTTTGTGAGCAGCCCGATTTAGACGCCCGCTTTCATCAAGAGTTTCTGAACATGTTCCCCTCCGTTAACGATATGCCAACGTCGAGGAAATTTTGGGAGGTATATCGCCATGGGCTTTTACACCAAGCCTCTTTAAAAGCGCAGAATCTCGTCCTGGATTCCCTCGGCAAAGTAAGCATTGGCTTTTTCCTCACTCAGGTTTTCAAACGGAAGCACCGCGATCGATTTTTCGGGCGCTGCTGGCGCTGATCGCGCGCGATAACGGGAAAACACGACGATGCCGGCGATGATCACTCCGAGCGCGAGCAACGCTGCCGTCGTCGCCGCCCAGCGCATTCGTGCGGCGTTTCTGCACGGTCTCGAATTTCCGCGGCAGTGTCGCATTGCCGAATCGATCAAAGAGGTTCACGACCGAGACGCGCACTCCATGTTTCACTTCACACGAACCAAGATCGTGCAGGAGCGGTCGCCACTTCTCGTATTCTTCCAGATCTTGGGCGACGTGTTTGGAGAGAAGAATGTGCCCGGCGTCCCCGCAGCCCATCACGCGGTGCGCTAGATTCAAACCGGCGCCAGCCAGGTTCGCCTGACCGGTTAACATCCACCACTCCGCTGGCTGGCCCGCTGTGAACGCCCATGCGTACGCGCAAACGTGGGTGATGCTTAAGCGCGCGACTAATCTCGATCGCGCAGCGAACCGGCGCTTCCGGGCTGGTGAAAAACACGAGCGCCATACCGTCGCCGGTGGCAATTTTGATCAGACGATCCGACCCGTCGGCCTTTTGAAATTGCTCGGTCGCGCGGACAATCTGCGTTAACTCATCGACAGCTGCGCGTTGCTGGTTCATCGAAAATTTTGAATAACCAACAACGTCGATGAATAAGACATGCGCGATCTCGAGCTGAATCTCCTTCTTGATCTCAGCCGACATGTTCCGAATGCGTGTTGCAATCGCGCCGAGAGCGATCATTCACATTTTACGCCGCCCCGTCGAGCAGATAAAGATCGGCACGCACGCCTCATGAGGCGGCCTGTTTTCGTCGGGAAACAAGAAGCGGTGGTTTCCCAACCGTCGACGGCGATTTAGAAATCGCCCTTCGTTGCGGCTCGCAGTTTCAATCGGAGCGCATTGAGCCGGATGAAGCCGGTCGCGTCACTTTGGTTGTCTGAGGAAGAGTCGCTCTCCATGGTAGCGATCTTTGGATCGTAAAGACTTGTTGGGCTTTTGCGGCCAGCAACGATGATGTTGCCTTTGTAGAGCTTTAGCCTAACGAGTCCAGTCACATCGCGCTGTGTTTCTGTGACCAGCGCCTGAAGGGCTTCGCGTTCGGGCGAGAACCAAAAACCGTTGTAAACGAGCTCGCTGTATTTCGGAATGAGGCCGTCGCGCAGGTGCATCACCTCGCGATCTATGGTGAGCGTTTCCATTTGCCGGTGCCCGAAATGTAAAATTGCGCCGCCGGGCGTCTCGTAAACGCCGCGGCTTTTCATTCCGACGAAGCGGTTCTCTACAATATCCACACGACCGATGCCGTGTTTGCCGCCGAGTTTGTTCAGCCTTTGCATCACGCCCAGCGGCGAGAGCTTTTCGCCATTCACAGAGATGCAATTCCCGCACTCGAATTCGAGCTCGACGTACTCCGGTTCGTCAGGCGCATCCTCGGGCGCGACGCTCAGTTTGTACATTGCGCGCATTTCAGGTGAGCTGGCGTCGAACCACGGATCCTCGAGCACGCCACTCTCGTAACTGATGTGCAAAAGATTGCGATCCGTCGAGTATGGCCTTTCCCCGCGCGCTTCGACTGGAATGTCGTTTGTTTTCGCGAACGCAATCATTTCTGCGCGACCGGGAAATTGTTTACGGAAGTCTTCCTCACGCCATGGCGCAATCACGCGAAGGTCTGGCGCAAGCGCAGCGGCGGCTAGTTCGAAACGAACTTGATCATTCCCTTTCCCTGTTGCGCCGTGCGCGATGGCGTCGGCTTTTTCTTTGCGCGCGACCTCGACCATTTGTTTCGCGATCAGCGGGCGCGCGATACTAGTGCCGAGAAGGTATTGGCCTTCGTAAATCGCGCCGGCTTGAAACATCGGAAAAATGAAATCGCGCGCGAATTCTTCGCGCAGATCTTCGATGATGCATTTCGATGCGCCGGTCCTCAGCGCCTTTGCCTCCAAGCCGTCGAGTTCTTCTTCCTGACCGATGTCGGCGCAAAAAGCGATCACCTCGGGCTGATAATTTTCTTTGAGCCAGCGGAGAATTATCGATGTGTCGAGACCGCCGGAGTATGCCAGAACGATTTTCATTGATGTTTGATGTTCGGTCCGAGCCGGACTGGCATTGTTTGCTATTTGATTTCCAGATCAAACATTAATATTGCTTGCCTTCGCAACGTGGGGGGATTCGCTTCGGCATCTCAGCCAGCCTTGGCTGACTCGGCAACCAAGCTGCCAGGTTGGTTGTTTGGTTTCGGAAGCTTAGCAGGCCGCCGGCCGAGTCAGGCTTGCAGCCTAACCTCCGTAGCCCCTAATCGCCGAACGAAATATCAACGTCGCGCGCGGTTCGCACCATCTCGCCATTGGGTGGCACCAACTTAAGGCGATTGACCGCCTCGGCGATCGGCACATGTCGCACCTGATAATTTTGATAGCTGACCATCGAGCCGAAATGGCTTTCGTTCGCCAATTGGACCGCTTTTACTCCGAAACGCGTCGCGAGAATTCGGTCCAGCGTCGTGGGAGCGCCACCGCGCTGCAAATGGCCCAGTACGCAGCAGCGAGTCTCTTTACCAGCCCGTTTGGCAATCTCATGAGCGACGATTTCGCCGACACCACCGAGACGAAATTCGCCGCCCTCAACCTCGCGCTTAACCTGCTGACCATGTTTTGGCCGCGCACCTTCTGCCACGATCACAACGGTTCCCAGATAACCGGCAGCCTCCCGCGCCTTAATCACGTTAGCAATCTTGTCGAAATCGAACTGAATTTCGGGAATCAAAATGATGTCGGCACCACCAGCGATGCCGCCATGTAACGCGATCCACCCGGCATGGCGCCCCATCACTTCGACGATCATGACCCGCCGGTGACTGGTCGCCGTGGTGTGGACTCGATCGAGCGCATCCATCACCACATCCACGGCGGAATCGAATCCGAATGTTGTCGCTGTGGCTTCAAGGTCGTTATCGATGGTTTTTGGAACACCGATGCAATTGATGCCAGCCTCTTGCAGTTGCTGCGCCGTCACCATCGAGCCATCGCCGCCCACAATGATCAACGCCCTTACCTGAAGCTCATCCAGTATGTTCTTTGCACCTGTAATGACGTTTGCAGGCACAACCGTCCGATCGCCGGCACCGACCTTGGCCACGAAGTGACCACGGTTAGTGGTGCCGATGATCGTGCCACCCAGCGCCATGATCCCGTTAATACTCTGCCGATCGAGAATGATGTGACTGCCCGGCGGAAGAAGTCCTTCGAAGCCGTCGCGAAAACCGACCACCTCCCAACCGAGTTTCTCAGCTGCCAGCACCACGCCGCGTAAGACCGCATTCAACCCCGGGCAGTCGCCACCGCTGGTCAGAACACCAATACGTGGCTTCATTTTTGCAACAGCAGAATCAGAGCAATTTTTTTGAATCGGCAAGACGGCCGCCGGCAGCCCATTGGTCGTATAGCTGCCAGCCGCGTTGCACGAGGACTGCGCCTTCACTGAATCGATTTGTGCTGCCCAGGAGCACGACCATTAAATGACGCGGATACACAGTCTCCGTCTGGCCCTGGCGAACAACTTCCGCCTCACGATTAGCATACAGAATCAAACAATCCCCCGCCCGTCCCGTGCGGCCAGTTTTGACGCCGTCGATACCCATTTTACCCAGTAATTCGTTTGTGTTGCGAAGCACATAATTGAATCGATGGCCAGCTCGATCGAATGAAATTTGACGTTCCTTTTGCGAGACATAAAAACGAAAACTCGCTTTGTTCATTGCGTATCGAGTCAGACGCGCCATGTCTTCCGCCGTTGAAAACGGTGTTGGCCGCACCTTGTAATCGACGCCGTGTGGATTGACAAAGCGCGTTCGGTCCATCTTCAACTGTTTGGCCAGCGCATTCATCTGCGCGACGAATGCATCGACTGGGCTCGATTTCGAGGCGACCTCAGCAGGCAGGAGCGATCCCAAGTGCGAGCCAACAT
>QHNF01000116.1 GCA_003218345.1 Verrucomicrobiota bacterium
CGTCCCAACGAAAACACTTTGACGTTCGTGTTAGTGAGTGACGTCTGTAAGCCACGAATTCAAAACGTGACGCAGCCGTGGCACCGGAAGTGATTGCGGACGCCAACGCGCTCTGAGAATTGGTCGTGTCGGGCTAAGGTTCTGACCTGCCCAAAGTAATCGGCTAGCTCAAGCGCCCCTGCCAATCATCCGCAGATAAATATCTTCGAGCCGTCGCGCTTGCACTTGCAGATCGAACTTTTTTCGTACGGTCTCGGCGCCGCTGCGCGCGATGCGCGAAAGCAAGCCGGGATCCTGCGCGGCATTGAGCAGCGCGCGCGCCAGTTCTTCATAACCATGCTCAGGCACAAGCACCCCACTCACGCTGTTCTCGATTGCTTCCGGGATACCACCATGCTGGGTCGCAAACACCGGCAGGCCGCTGGCCATGGCTTCTAGCATCGAATTTGGAACACCTTCCTGGTTTCCATCATGACCAGTCTGGCTCGGATGGAGAAAAATGTGCGACGCATAATAGATGTCGCGGAGTGTCTCCTGTGAAACGAAACCGGCAAGCGTAACGCGCTGGTCAAGCCTAAGGTCTCGCGTCAGCTCTTTGAGTTGGGCCAACAATGGGCCTTCTCCAGCAATCGTTAGCGTCGCCTTAGGATACTGCCTGAGAAAATTTGCGAAGGCGCGAAGCGTAACGGGCAGACCTTTTTTCTCGATCAAACGTCCAGCTTGAACGAATCGCCATTCGCCATTTTGCGGGAAGCTCCGTTCGCGAAAAGGAAATTCCTCCAGTGGAATCCCGGTCCGCTGGATCTCGACCTTTCTTGGATCACAACCAAGATCCATAACTGCACGCCGTAGCGATTCTGAGCGAACCAAAACCAGCTTAACTGCGTCGAGCATTTGCCTGGTGGCCTCTCGATAGGCTGGCTTGTTCATATCCACTGTCACATCGGCGCCGTGAAAGGAGACCACCGAGGGATTTTGCCACGCGCGAATCAGCGGCAACAGATGGACGGCGATTTGCCCGAAGTAAATGTGCAAAAGGCGAGCGTCAGTTTTGCTTAGGAGCCCCAGTAACATGTGTAGCTCGGCGTCCGAAATCTGCCACGGCGCGTCGCGTAGTTGCCTGAACCAAAAGCGCCGGAGGAAATGCGTAGCCGGCTTGGGAACGATCTGGACGGACTCAAATGGATAACGCTCAGTTTGTTCGCGTTTCTGTGCGATCACGAATGGAGTGCATCGTTTCAGGGCAATTATTTGCCTGTAGATATGCAACATCTCCGGTTTCAAAAACGTCGCGCAATAACAAGCGACAACTGGACGTGACTCAGGAGGAGCGTTCAATACCTAAGGTTAGGCGTTCAATGTTCAACCTCCAACTCCGAAGGTCTTCGCGAGCAAGCTCCGAAAGCGTTCGGGAGCGGGCACCGAACATCCGAAATTTTTCGTGTGGTCAGATGGAAAACTGCGCGCGCAGGTCTGCTGGCACGCGGGTCGGCCGACTAGTTTGCGCATTTACTGGGCACCACAAGGTCCGCGCCTTTGAAAGGAGCTGGCCACCGCTCTTTCGCCGGATTTCGGTGAACCGTTCGAACGTGAGCCGGGTGGCTTTGCCGACCCACGTACTCAGCACGATTTCGTCGCCGAGGTTGGCAGGCGCTTTGTAGTCGATCTCGTGTCGCAATACTACCCAGCCGATGGTGCTTTGCGCTTCTGGGCTGGCGACGGCTCGCCAATGGCCGGTGGCGACATCTTGGACCCACCGCACGTAAACAGTGTTGTTGACGTGATCTTGCTCATCGATGTCACCTGGCAGAACTGGAACCGTCATTTCGAAAAGCGCGGAGGACATTTTAAGCAACAGATCAGGAGTCAGAAGTCAGAAGTCAGCGGTCAGAAATCAGCCTATGTGAAACCGGCGCATTAATTCTTGCCGGGCTTCCATGGCGAGTTGCGGCGTCATGCGGCTGAGCACTTTTTCCCGGCGTTCCGGGTCCATGGCTGCCAGTTCGCGCACTATTTTGTCGCGTGTTTTCCATTTGGCGTAGCGACTCCAGCCAATACCAATCGCAAGAAGCGCGGAGATAGTCCAAACGGTAATGTCTGTTCCTGTCACGGGCCAATTATAACCCATCTCATTAACAAGTCGGTCGCATTTGGTAGGGGCGCGACCGCCGGGCGCGCCGAAGAGGACGGCCCCAGCGGTTCATCCTTACAATCAGATTCGTGTGCCGATCACCTATGGACGATCCCAGCTGCGGCCGGATTCGTTCTTTTATTGAGGTAGACGGAACAGGCGATTTGCCGGTAATCAGAAGACGGACTTGCAGCGACGACCGCACCGTGTGATCACGAAGAATGTATTCAGTTGAGATCGATCAATCGAAACATCTGCTGGTGATCAGCGCTTTCCAACACGTCACGGCGGAGCAGGCCAGCCAGGCGGCGCAACGCGTACGCGAGCTGTTGCACGATGTTGCGCCCGGATTCCGTGTTCTGGCAGATTTTCGGTGGTTAGATGCAATGGATTCGGGAGCGGCGCGTCACATCGCCGAAATCATGGATGCGCTTGCCGAAAAGGGTGTTGCCTGCGTGACGCGAGTGATGACCGATCCGCACAAGGACATTGGTTTAAACATTCTGTCGCAATTCCATTACGGACCCGAAATCAAAATCGCGACGTTCGAGACCTTAGCCGATGCGCTGCAAAGCATCGCACGAGATGGTTGATTCTCGCTCGATCTACTGGCGTGCGCCCGCGGCTTTATTTCCTTCTTTGATCGCGTCGGCTTCGGTCATGTATTTACCTTTTTTGGTAGTGCCATAAAGCCGGGAGCCTTCCCTGTGGTAAACGTGTGTCTCAGTATTGACCCAAACGAGGCCATGGCCTCCGCCGGGTGCTGGAGCGTTACTCGCAACGTCCGCGCTCGTGCCTCTTGCGGGTGCGGGCGTAGCAGCCGCAGCACTGGCTGGCGCCGAACTTTTCGGTTTAAACAAATCTCCGAGCTTCGGCTTAGCAGGTGACGGTGAAGCGGTCAGGCTAGCGGCTGTTTTCGTGCGGGCATGCTTCACCTTGGGCGAAGCTGTTGGGGTGGGCGACTGAGCTTGCGTAATACAAACGCTGGCGATTCCGATCACGGAGATTACAACGAAAAATTTCGTACTCATACCATCGAGCGTAAACAACCCGCGCGATTGCAGTCAACAACATTTCGGACGATGCATCACGTTCGATAGAGAGGTAGGAATGTTCGCTTCGACCCACCGATTAAGAATGGCGATTGGAGCGACTGCCGCTTGAGGGTCGGCTTTGCCTGCGCTAGAGTTCGGGTGGCATGTTTGACACCACTCTGGGATGCCTCAAATGGGCGGCCGTCGGTTTCGTCGTTGCCTTCGCCCTGATGAAACTGTTCGAGGCCAGTCACATTCACGATGATATTCCCAAACCTGCTTTTAAAATACGGCAGACGAAGCGGGCGACGTATGTGTTATCGACATTCGCAGCGATGCTTTCAGCTTTGGTTTGGCTGCTGGTGCAAAAGTTGGACTGATCCGCTTCGCCAAGGCCATGGCGTAACCGAGGGCTTCCTCACCCCATATAAAATCCGCCGTTCACGTTCAAGACGTGGCCGGTGATGTATGAAGCCATTGGGGAGCCGAGGAAGAGCGCTGCGTTTACGATCTCACTTACCTCACCGAGCCGTCCGAGCGGAATTTGTTTGATGAAGCTTTGCATTGCTTCCTGCGGCACGCCCTTACTCATCCCGACATCGATGAAACCTGGAGCGATCGCATTCACCGTGATGTTTTGTCGCGCGAACTCGCGGGCAGAGACTTTTGTGAGCGCGATAATGCCCGCCTTACTCGAGGAATAATTCACTTGTCCGAATAATCCCATTTGCCCGCTGACGGATGACATGTTGATGATTCGCCCGCCGGTGCGCAGGATCGCGGCTGCTTTTTGCGTGACTGTGAATGTGCCGCTGAGGTTAACGCGAATAACGCTCTCGAAGTCGGCGAGCGACATTTTCTTGATGGTGCGATCGTTGATGATCCCGGAGTTGTTCACCAGAATGTCGAGCCCGCCATATCGTTCTTGTATTTGTTTTATCATGCGCTCGACTTGCTGCGGCTGCGTCACGTCGCACTCAATCACCAGCGGTCCACTCAACTCTTTTGCCACGTTTAGTGCATCGGTTTTGTTTTGCTCCTGCGCATCGGCGACATAATTCACCACGCATTGCGCGCCGTGTACGTCGAACGCCTTAATCATCTCCGCGCCGATCCCGCGTGAGCTGCCAGTGACCAACACAACCTTGTCACAAAAATCGAGTGGGTCGCTCATCACGATTGCTCCGTTAGTTGAGAGTATCGGCGCACAATGAATGCGCTAGGCAAGCCGATCAAAGAAATATGAATGGCAACCGCGAGCAACTCGTTACCGAGCCGGTGTCGAAACGTTGAAAACGCTGTCGGCAACACGAACCAGTACATCACAGTGTAAACGCCGATCCCGTAAAACACGCCAGAAACAAACGGCTGTTTCATCAGAAATGGGATCTTACGACTCGCCAGGTAAAAGATCGTTACCACGACGAACGCAACGAAAAAGTGGAGGGCAAGACCCAGGCTGGCCGTTGCCATTCCGCCTTCGTACGATTTCGCGCCGAGCAATCCAGCGGCGATTCCCTGCAATCCACGCTGCAGCGCCACGCCGCGTTGCCACCAAATCACAAAGGCCGATGAAATGTCCAAAACACCAACCACCAGACCGGCGGTTAGGATTGCGCGAAGCGCTCGACAGTTTTTCATGCGGCTTCGCTAGTAGGCTAGAATGGCTTTGCCCGTCAAATGTTTACCGGTAGGCTTTTCGTCTCATGGCTGCTCCGATCCGTATTCTTACGGCTGTTCCGATTTGCGACGGGCACGATAGCGCGATCAACACAATCAACCTGGAATTTATTCGCCACGGCATTGAAGTGATTTATCTCGGTTATCACCGCTCGGTCGGCGACATTGTGCGCGCGGCAATCCAGGAGGACGTGCGCGCGATTGGCATCTCGAGTTATAACGGCGGCCACATCGAGTTTTTCGCTGACGTCGTAAGGCAATTGCGCA